>NZ_JACMYO010000035.1 GCF_020889685.1 Bradyrhizobium oropedii | reverse complement strand
CGTTCTGGCGCGCGCAATTTCCGCGATCGCGGAATCGAACGACGCCGGGCTCAGCGGCGGCGAGGGACGATAGACCTGGGCTGCGGCGCGCTCGACGGCTTCCGCCTGGCGTAGCCTTTCCTCCAGTTGCCGGTCCTGCATCTGCGGCTCCCGCTGCATCTGCGCTTCGCGCATCGGCTGGGGCTGCGACTCGCGCGCCGGCTGCGGCCGCGAAATCTGCGACAGCCGCGCATCGAGGCGCGAAATCGCCTCGTTCAATTGCCGTGCGACGGCGGGCTGGCCGCGCGGCACTTCGGCGCGCACGGCTTCGGCGCGCGTCAACGGCTTTGCAATCTGTTCGATCTGGCGGGTGATCGCGTCGAGCCGCTGGTGGATATCCGCGACCTCGCGGCTTTCCCGGCTCGGCATCGGCTGCCGTTGCTCGGACGCCATGCGCCAATCCGGCGGGCTCGGTTCGCCGACCGTGGAATTGAGCCAGTCGTTCAGCGACATGCCGGCGCGGCGCGCAGCCGCCTCGGCCCTGTCGCGGACGGAGGGATCGATGCCGTCAACACTCCACGATACGCGCGAATTCATGATTCCGTCCGGTCCCGACTCCGGCGCCATACTCTGCGCCCGCAGCCTCCCCGCGCATTCCCGTTAAGAGACAATCGAATTCTGCGCTGGTCGTCTGCTTCAGCTGCTGACTTTTTCCCGTCACGGTAAATAACGGGTTAAGGAATGCGGCCGGAGGGCCTTAAAGTTAGGGAATCCGGGAACCTGTTGCGCCGGATCAGGACAGGCCTGTCGTTCCCAGGCAAAGCGGATTCCGCTTCGCGTGATGGCGCGCGCGGATGACGTGAGATTTGTTGCTAGCCGTTGCCTTCGCGCTTGCCGTCGTCGAGCGACAGCACATTGCCGCGACCCGAAATCGCCGAGATCGCGTCGAGCGCTTCCTCGCACCATTCCACCACGACGCGCTCATGGCGCATCCCGATGCGAAGCCCGAGCATCTTGCCGATATCGGCCGGCGGCGCGGTGCCGTCGGGAAAGCGCTTGTTGAGCAGACGCTCGTAGCGCTCATAGCGATCGCGGTGATGCTCCAGCCGCGCCATCAGGTCGGTGCGCAGCGGTTCGATGTCGACGCAGTCGAGCGCGTAGAGCCGGACCAGCAAATCGTCCTTGATCGAGGGCGGAACGCTGGGCCGCGCCGCCCAGTGCTTCAGCGCCGCGCGGCCCTCGGCCGTCAGCGTGTAGACCAGCTTGTTCGGCTTGCCGGATTGCACCACCTCGCGGCCCTGGACATGGCCCTTGTCGCGCAGCCGGGAGAGCTCGCGGTAGATCTGTTGATGGTCGGCCTTCCAGAAGAAGCCGATCGAGGCGTCGAACGTCTTGGCGAGCTCATAGCCCGTCATCGGACGTTCCGTGAGGCAGGCGAGGATTGCGTCACCGAGTGCCAACGCCCACCTCCATCTCAGTTCCCAAATCGGCCATTCTGAAGTTCGCTTGACTTTATGCGCAACTGTGCATATGCGTCAATATGCATATGGTGATCGGCGTGCCGTCTTGTCGCGCGCGGCCGATGTTCATAAACCCCCGCCGCAGGAGACGTCCGAATGAGCAAGCCGGGCCTCGACAAGTGGTACGCCTACATGAAGTCCCACGACACCGCCGCTCTGTGGGATCTGCTGCATCCCGAGGCGGTGTTCGAAAGTCCGGTCGTGCACACGCCGCAGCGTGGCCGCGACATCACCTTCAAATATCTGACCAGCGCCGCCAAGGTGCTGGGCGGCCCGACCTTCAAATATCTCGGCGAATGGCGCAACGACACCGGCGCCGTGCTCGAGTTCGAGAACGAGATCGACGGCATCAAGCTCAACGGTGTCGACATCATCACGTTCGATGCTGACGGCCGGATCACGCATTTCAAGGTAATGGTGCGTCCGCTCAAGGCGATCAACCTGCTGCATCGGATGATGGCCGAGGAGTTGATGAAGCAGAGCGGCGCAACGTCGCAATCACAGTCTCGCTAGGACCTGCCGCTGGCCCGCCGAACCAGATAAGGTCCGCTCCAACAAACCCAAGGACACGCTGCGCAGCATCGGTCGTGAATGCGACCGCGAGCCAGCCGGGAGATCAGCATGCCAACCTACAAAGCCCCCGTCGAAGACGTCAGCTTCCTGTTGAACGACGTTTTCCAGATCGACCGCTACGGCAACCTTCCCGGCTTCACCGATGCGTCGGCCGATGTGCGCGAGGCGATCCTCGGCGAGGCCGCCAAGCTCAGCGAAGAGGTGCTGCAGCCGCTCAATCGCACCGGCGATCTCGAAGGCTGCAAGCGCAATGACGACGGCAGCGTCACCACGCCGAACGGCTTCAAGGACGCTTTCAAGCAGGTCGCCGAAGGCGGCTGGCTCGGCCTCTCGGCGCCGACCGAATTCGGCGGCCAGGGGCTGCCGGTGACGCTCTCGCAGGCGGTCAACGAATTCCAGATCTCCGCCAACATGGCGTTCTCGATGTATGGCGGGCTGACCATGGGCGCGACCGCGGCGCTCCTGGTGCACGGCACCCCCGAGCAGAAGAAGACCTATGTGCCGAAGATGATCGCCGGCGAGTGGACCGGCACCATGAACCTGACCGAGCCGCAATGCGGCACCGACCTCGGCCTGCTCCGCACCAAGGCGGTGCGCCAGGCCGACGGCAGCTTCAAGATCACGGGCACCAAGATCTTCATCTCCGCCGGCGAGCACGATCTCACCGAGAACATCATCCATCTGGTGCTGGCGCGCATCGAAGGCGCGCCGGCCGGCATCAAGGGTGTCTCGCTGTTCGTCGTTCCCAAGGTGCTGGTCAATGCCGACGGCTCGCTCGGGCAGCGCAACGGCGTCAGCTGCGGCTCGATCGAGCACAAGATGGGCATCCACGGCAATTCCACCTGTGTGATGAACTACGACAGCGCCACCGGTTGGCTGATCGGCGAAGAGAACAAGGGCATGCAGGGCATGTTCGTGATGATGAACGAGGCCCGCCTCGGCGTCGCCGTGCAGGGCCTGGCGCAGTCCGAGGTCGCCTATCAGAACGCGGTCGCCTATGCGCGCGAGCGTCTGCAGGGCCGCTCGCTGACCGGCGTCAAGGCGGCCGACAAGCCGGCCGATCCGATCATCGTGCATCCCGACGTGCGCCGTACGCTGCTCACCATCCGCGCCTTCAACGAGGCGGCACGCGCCATGGTGGTGTGGACCGCGCTGAAGAGCGACGTCGCGCACCGCTCCAACGATCCGAAGGATCGTCAGGCCGCGGACGACCACATGGGCCTGATGACGCCGGTGCTGAAGGGCGTTCTGACCGACACCGGGTTCGCCAACACGGTCTCGGCGCAGCAGATGTTCGGCGGCCATGGCTACATCGCCGAGCACGGCATGGAACAGTTCGTCCGCGACGCCCGCATCGCGATGATCTATGAGGGCGCCAACGGCATCCAGGCGCTCGACCTGGTCGGCCGCAAGCTGCCGCGCGACGGCGGCCGCGCCGCGATGGCGTTCTTCGGCGAGGTCACAGCCTTCGCCAAGGAGCACGGCGCCGACGAGGCGATGAAGCCGTTCATCACCCCGCTTTCCGCCGCGCTCGGCCATTTGCAGCAGGCCACCGGCTGGCTGATGCAGAACGCGCTGACCAAGCCCGACAATGCCGGGGCAGCCGCGACCGACTTCATGAAATTGTTCGGCCTCGTCGCGCTCGGCTACATGTGGGCGAAGATGGCCAAGGTGGCGCAGGACAAGGCCGCCGCCGGCGCCACGCCCTACCTCAACACCAAGCTCGTGACCGGCCGCTTCTTCATGGAGCGGCTGCTGCCGGAGACTGCCGTGCATCTGGCGCGGATCCAGAGCGGCAGCGCCACCACCATGGAACTGGCCGCGGAAGCGTTCTGAATATTTGCCGTCGCATTGCTGCGGCGGCGCTTCCTTCCGTCTATATTATGATCCTCATATCAAGGAGGGCGTCATGCCTGAGGCATACATCTACGATCACGTTCGTACCCCGCGCGGCCGCGGCAAGGCCGACGGCGCGCTGCACGAGGTCACCGCGCTGGCGCTCGCCACGGTGCCGCTGAAGTCGCTGAAGGAACGCAATAATCTTCCCGAAAACTCCGTCGACGACGTCGTGCTCGGCGTGGTCGATCCGGTCGGCGAGGCCGGTTCCGACATCGCGCGCTTTGCCGCGCTGAACGCCGGTCTCGGCGAGAAGGTGCCGGGCGTGCAGATCAGCCGCTTTTGTGCCTCCGGCCTCGATGCCGTGAACTTCGCCGCGGCCCAGATCATGAGCGGCCAGCATGAGCTCGTGATCGGCGGCGGCGCGGAATCGATGAGCCGCGTCGGCATCGGCGCCTCCGGCGGCGCCTGGCCGATGGATCCCTCGATGGCAGTGCCGGCCTATTTCATGCCGCAGGGCATCTCGGCCGATCTGATCGCCACCAAATACGGTTTTTCGCGCGATGACGTCGACGCCTACGCGGTGCAGAGCCAGCAGCGCGCGGCGAAGTCCTGGGATGAAGGCCGTTTCAACAAATCGGTGGTACCGGTCAAGGACGTCAACGGCCTGACCATCCTCGCCAAGGACGAGCACATGCGCCCGACCACGACGATGCAGTCGCTGGCGCAGCTGCAGCCGTCGTTCGCGGCGATGGCCGGCTTCGACGCGGTGGCGATCCAGTCGCACCCCGAGGTCGAGAAGGTCAATTACGTGCATCACGCCGGCAATTCCTCCGGCATCGTCGACGGCGCCGGCGCGGTGCTGCTCGGCAGCAAGGAGGCAGGCGCCAAGCACGGCCTGAAGCCGCGCGCGAAGATTCGCGCGTTCGCCAATATCGGATCGGAGCCCGCGATGATGCTAACCGGCCCGGTCGACGTCACCGAAAAGCTGTTCGAGCGCTCCGGCATGAAGAAGTCGGACATCGATCTGTTCGAGCTCAACGAAGCGTTCGCCTCGGTGGTGCTGCGCTACATCCAGGCGTTCGACATCGACAACGCCAAGATCAACGTCAATGGCGGCGCGATCGCACTCGGCCATCCGCTCGGCGCGACCGGCGCGATGATCCTCGGCACCGTGCTCGACGAGCTCGAGCGTACCAACAAGGAAACGGCGCTGGTCACGCTGTGCATCGGCGGCGGCATGGGCACCGCCACCATCATCGAGCGCGTCTGAGGCGAGGGGAGCGAGCAACATGGCTTACAAGAATTTCAAATTCGACGTTGACGCCGACGGCATCGCACTCGTCACCTGGGACATCCCGGGCCGTTCGATGAACGTGTTCGACGAGGTCTCCACGCAAGAGATCGGCGAGATCATCAAGCAGACGACCAGCGATGCCGCGATCAAGGGCGTCGTGATCACCTCGGCCAAGGAGGCGTTCTGCGCCGGCGCCGACCTTTCGATGCTCGAGGGCATGAACCGCAGCTACGCGCAGCTCTTCAAGGAGAAGGGCGAGGAAGCCGCGAACCAGATGCTGTTCGAGCAGAGCCGCCAGATGTCGCTGTCGTTCCGCGCGATCGAGACCTCGGGCAAGCCGTGGGTCGCGGCGATCAACGGGCTCGCGCTCGGCGGCGGCTTCGAGATCACGCTGGCCTGCCACTACCGCGTCGCGGCCGAGAACCCCAGGACTCGCCTCGGCCTGCCCGAGATCAAGGTCGGCCTGTTCCCCGGCGCCGGCGGCACCCAGCGCGTGCCGCGCCTGGTGTCGCCGCAGGACGCGATGCAATTGCTGCTCAAGGGCGAGGCCGTCAATCTCACGCGTGCGAAGGCGCTCAACCTGATTCACGCCGTGGTGCCCGCAGCCGACCTGATCAAGGCCGCCAAGGACTGGATCAAGGGCGGCGGCAAGGCCGTGGCGCCGTGGGACGAGAAGGGCTTCAAGCTGCCCGGTGGCCCCGTCTTCTCCAAGATGGGCATGCAGATGTTCCCGGCCGGCAACGCGATCTATCGCCGCGAGACCTACGACAATTATCCGGCCGCGCGCGCCATCATGAGCTGCGTCTATGAAGGCCTGCAGCTGCCGATCGACGCCGCGCTGCGGGTCGAGTCGCGCTACTTCACCAACGTGCTGCGCTCGAAGGAAGCGGCGGCGATGATCCGCTCGCTGTTCCTGTCGATGCAGGAATTGAACAAGGGCGCGCGCCGCCCGGCGGGCGTGCCGCCGACCAAGGTGAAGAAGCTCGCCGTGATCGGCGCCGGCTTCATGGGCGCCAGCGTCGGCTATGTCTCGGCGCAGACCGGCATCGACGTCGTGCTGGTCGATCGCGACCAGGAAAGCGCCGACAAGGGCAAAGGCCACGCCAAGACCGTGGTCGACGGCCTGATCGCCAAGGGGCGGATGAAGCAGGAGGCGGCCGATGCCATCCTGGCGCGCATCTCCGCCACGGCAGACTACAACGTGATTTCGGAGTGCGACCTCGTCATCGAGGCGGTGTTCGAGGATCGCAAGGTCAAGGCCGACACCTATGCCAAGGCACAGCCGCTGCTGAAGTCGGGCGCAATCTTCGCCTCCAACACCTCGACCCTGCCGATCAACTCGCTGGCCGAGGAGTTCAAGGACCAGGGCAAGTTCATCGGCATCCACTTCTTCTCGCCGGTCGAGAAGATGATGCTGGTCGAGATCATCCTGGGCAAGAACACCGGCGACGTCGCGCTGGCGACCGCGCTCGACTATGTCCGCGCGATCGGCAAGACGCCGATTGTGGTGAACGACAGCCGCGGCTTCTTCGCCAACCGCTGCGTGATGCGCTACATCTCCGAGGGCAACGAGATGCTGCTCGAAGGCGTGCCGCCGGCGATGATCGAGAACACCGCCAAGATGGCCGGCATGCCGGTCGGGCCGCTGTCTTTGCAGGACGAAGTCGCGCTCGATCTCGGCCTCAAGATCACCAAGGCGACCGAGGCCGATCTCGGCCCCAATGCGATCGACCAGGCGCAGAAGAAGCTGATCGTCGAGATGGTCGAGAAGCAGGGTCGCTTCGGACGCAAGAACGGCAAGGGCTTTTACGACTATCCCGAAAAGGGCAAGGGTCAGAAGAGCCTGTGGCCGGGGCTCGCCAATCTGCAGCCGAAGCAGCTCGATCCCGACACGCTCAGCGTCGAGGAGCTGAAGCAGCGCTTCCTGGTGGTGCAGGCGGTGGAAGCCGCGCGCACCGTCGAGGATCACGTCATCACCGACGTGCGAGAGGCGGATGTCGGCTCGATCCTGGGCTTCGGCTTCGCGCCGTTCACCGGCGGTGCGCTGTCCTACATCGACTTCATGGGCACCAAGAACTTCGTCGCGCTCTGCCACGCCTTCGAGAAGAAGTACGGCTCGCGCTTCACGCCGCCGAAGCTGCTCGAGGAGATGGCCGCCAAGGGCGAAACCTTCTACGGCCGCTTCCCGCCGAAGAAGCAGGCGGCGTAGTCCGGGGGTAGTCTCTGGCAGCGTCATTGCGAGGAGCAACGCGACGAAGCAATCCATGCCTCAGCAGGCGGAGGAATGGATTGCTTCGCTCCGCTCGCAATGACGAAACCAGAATGGGCCGGTCATCGATCCGACTTGATCCTGTTGCGTGACGGTCACGGCGGTCAAAGTCCCGCCACGCTTGCTCCCCACTCGCACCACGCTGCTGGCATCACTCTTGCTGGTCGATCGCCAAGACGATCAGCAAGACGACGATCAGGCTGGGGTGTCGTGCAATGCGTGCTGTGCTCAAGGAAGGTGCCGCTGAGACCGCGGCGAGGCCATCCACCCCGCTTCTGCCGCCACGACGTCGGAATCTGTTGCGCTTGCGGGGCAAGGGTCCGTCGTGGACCGGCCTGGTGCTACTCGTTCTGGCCGTGGACCTTGTGCTCGCGGCCGCGGCCTGGAATGCCGTCGATTTCTTCCGCCACTGAGCCGTCATTGTCCGGCGACAGCAAGGCGCCGGCGAGATAGGCGATCTGGTTGAATGCGAGGCAGGCGACGACGATCGGGGCGCCGGTGGCAAAGGCATAGCCGTCGGACTGGAGCACGATGGCCGCGAGCACCGCGATCAGCGGCGACACCAGCATCAATGTCCAAACCCGAAAGTACAAACTGGTGGCCAGCCCGACGAGCGTGCTGGCCAACAAAAGCGTCGAGGCGATCGTCACATTTTCAGACCCGTTGGAGCGGAGGGCGCGCCGCAGGTCATAGTCGGTCAGTTGGATCGCACGAACAAGGACAGCTACGCCCTCAGCCGGAAGTACGCCGACTTAGTATTAACCGGTACAATGCAGGTCAAATTGAGACGTTCCACCTCCGGTTGCCGAAGAATGACAACCGGCGGCGCAAAAAGAGCCGGATCGGCTGATCCGGCTCTTTCGATTGATGGTGGGTAGGCTCAGGCCGCCTTCAGCAGGCCTTCCTTCTTCAGCGCTTCCTGCACCTTCGGGCGCGCCGCGACGCGGGCCTTGTAGGCGGTCACGTTCGGCAGGCCGGAGAAGTCGAAGCCGAGCCGGTCCTGCGCCCACATGATCATGGTGAAGAGGTAGCCGTCGGCGACCGTGAACTGGTTGCCCATCAAATATTCGCGTCCGGCGAGCTGGCTCTCGACATATTTGAACTTGCCCATGGCGCGGTCCTTGAAGAAGGCCTTGGCGTCGTCGGCGAGCACGGGCGAGAACATCGGGCCGAGATTCTTGTGCAGCTCGGTCGTGATGTAGTTCAGCCATTCGAGCAGCTTGTAGCGCTCGTTGGAGTCTCGAGCGGGCGCCAGCTTCCGGTCGGCGACCCGGTCGGCGATCATCTGGATGATGATCGGCCCTTCGGTGACCATCTCGCCGGTATCCAGCGCCAGCGCGGGCACCTGGCCCTTGGGGTTCACTTGCAGGAAATCGTCGCCGTTTTCGAGCTTCTTGGCGCGCAGATCGACCTTGACCAGGTCGTAGGGCAGGCCGGCCTCGAGCAGGGCGATGTGGGGGGAGAGGGAGCAGGCACCGGGGGAGTAATAAAGCTTCATGGGGGTATTCCTTCCCTTGTTCTTGGCGTCCAGAGAGGGATTGCCTACATGCACCTGCATGAAATAGTCAAGATTGATGCAGATGCATTCAGTGCGGTACAGTCGGTGCCGGGACCTTATGGGCTAGACCATGAAACGCAAGCTATCGAGCGAGGCGACGGCCGCCTGGATCCGCCTGATGCGGGTGCCGAGCCGGGTGCTGGACTGCGTCGAGCAGGATCTGAAGAAAGCCGGCTATCCGCCGCTCGCCTGGTATGACGCCTTGCTCGAGCTGTCGCGCGCGCCGTCGGGTGAGCTGCGCCCGGTCGAGCTCGAGCGCCAGATGCTGATCCCGCAATATTCGACGTCGCGGCTGATCGACAAGCTGGTCGATGAGGGACTCGCGGCCCGGCGCGAATGCAAGATCGACAAGCGCGGCCAGTTCGTCGAGATCACCGAGGCCGGTCGCGAGCTCCAGAAGAAGATGTGGAGCGCCTATTCCACGGCGATCGACAAGCATGTCGGCTCGAAACTGTCCGATGCCGACGCGACCAGGCTGTGCGGTCTGCTCGACCGTCTCGGCTGTTCCTGCGACGACGTCAAGGCCGATGCAAAGAGCGATACCAAGGCTGCGCCCGCGCGAGACGGCGTGCCTGTCCGATGATAGTCCTGATCCCATCATCCGCGGCCGTTGTGGCCCACGGATGTCCCTGCCACCGCGCGACTTCGATCGAAGCGCCTTTGAGTTGGATTTTCTATGGCGCGTGACCAGATCGACATGACGCCGCTGCAATCGCGCGACGAACTCGTGGCATGGATTGAAGCCGGCGTGAAACCCGAGTCCGAATTCCGGATCGGCACCGAGCACGAGAAGACCCCGTTCACGCTCGAGGGCCACCAGCCCGTGCCCTATGAAGGCGCGAAGGGCATCGGCGCGCTGCTCGAGGGCATGAAGCTCCTGCTCGGCTGGGAGCCGATCATGGAGCGCGGCAACATCATCGGGCTCTATGACGTCACCGGCGGCGGCGCGATTTCGCTCGAGCCGGGCGGGCAGTTCGAATTGTCGGGCGCGCCGGTCGAAACCGTGCATCAGACCCAGTCGGAATTGATGGCGCATCTGGCGCAGGTGCGGGAGATCGCAACCCCGCTCGGCATCGGTTTCCTCGGCCTCGGCATGACGCCGTCCTGGTCGCGGGAGCAGATCCCCGTGATGCCGAAGGGGCGCTACAAGATCATGCGAAACTACATGCCGAAGGTCGGCAAATACGGCCTCGACATGATGTTCCGGACCTGCACGGTGCAGACCAATCTCGACTTCTCCTCCGAAGCCGACATGGTGAAGAAGCTGCGGGTGTCGCTGGCGCTGCAGCCGATCGCGACGGCTTTGTTCGCCAATTCGCCGTTCACCGAAGGCAAGCCCAACGGCTTCCTGTCGTTCCGCTCCGAGATCTGGCGCGACACCGACAATGCCCGCTCGGGCATGATCCCGTTCGCATTCGAGGACGGCATGGGCTACGAGCGCTATGTCGATTACGCGCTCGACGTTCCCATGTATTTCGTCAAGCGCGGCGAGGAATATATCGACGTCTCCGGTTCCTCGTTCCGCGATTTCTTCGCCGGCAAGAATGCCGCTTTCCCCGGCGAGCGCCCGACCCTGTCGGACTGGGCCAATCATCTCTCGACGATTTTCCCCGAGGTGCGGCTGAAGCGTTACCTCGAAATGCGCGGCGCCGACGGTGTGCCGTGGGGCCGGCTGCCGGCGCTGCCGGCGTTCTGGGTCGGGCTGCTCTACGACAATGACAGCCTCGATGCCGCCTGGGACATCGTGCGCCACTGGACCGCGCCGGAGCGGCAAGCGCTGCGCGACGACGTGCCGCGCTTCGGCTTCAAGTCGCGGATCAAGGATCGCTATCTGTTCGAGATCGCCAAGGAGTGCCTGATCCTGTCGCATGCCGGATTGCGGCGGCGCGGCCGGATCGACCATCTCGGACGCGACGAAAGCCGCTTCCTCGAACCGCTCGAGCGCATCATCGAGACCGGCCGCTCGCCGGCGGAAGAGATGCTGGAGAAGTTCAACGGCCCCTGGAAGGGCTCGGTGGAGCCGGCCTATCAGGAGTACGCCTTCTAATCCTGCTTACCCCAAATCCGGGCGCGCTTCGCGCCCGGATGGCGGTGCCCTCGCACCTGCCGCCGCAGCGCCGTTCATCAGCCGTACAGGTTCATGGCGTTCAAATGACGCCCCGCGGAATGCACGGGGCTGCGCGAATTTGAAAGCAATCTCATGGGGATAGGCCGCCACTTTAGGGCGTATGTGGTGATGTTCGCGGCGCTGTTGGCCGTTGTCGTCGCGCGCCCGGCATTGGCGCAGACCAATTTCGACCGTCCCGGTGGTGACTATTCGAGCGCGCCGGTCACGACCGGCGATCCCGCCGATTGCGCGCTGACCTGCGAGCGCGACCGCCGCTGCCGGGCCTGGAGCTTCAACTATCCGACCGACGCCAACAACGGCGCGGTGTGCTGGCTGAAGAACAGCGTGCCGCCGCGGGTGCAGGACGTCTGCTGTGTCTCCGGGGTGCGCGGCGCGGGCGTGGTCGAGCCGCGCAGCGGCGCCATCGAAACCTCGATCGACCGCCTTGGCGGCGACTACAAGAATTTCGAACTGAAGAGCAGCGACGGCGACGAGGCCTGCCAGGCCGCCTGCACCGCCGACAACAAATGCCGCGCCTGGACCTACGCCCGGCCCGGCTATGCCGGCCGCGACGCGCATTGCTTCCTGAAGAAAGAGATCAAGCCGCCGCGCCGCAAGGCGGGGTTCACGTCGGGCGTGGTGCGATAGAGGCCACACACACATCTGTCGTCCCTGCCTAGTGCGCAATTGCGCACTAGGCAGGGACGACGGGCTATTCCGCTGCCAGCACCGTGATCTCCGGCCACAGCGCCTTCCAGCGTGTGGCCTTCGTCGCATAGTTCGCCACGGAAAAATTCGCGGTCCGGTTCGGCCGCACGATCATGCCGGCGACATCGCCAAAGCCTTTCGGCGCATAGACGTCGTAGCCGTCCGCGCTGCGGCGGATGCCGACCTGCACGTTGGCGCTGAGGAAGCGATCGATGCCCTCGGTCGAGCGCGACAGCGCAGGGTAGGGCACGCCGTGCTTGCCGGGATACCAGAGATGGACGCGGGCCTGGTTGCGGACCTCGATCGCGACGCCGAGGTGGCCGAGCCGCGCCGCGAGGTCGCGGATCACGGCGTCCTCGGCCTCCCACGACGTATCCGGATCGAAATAGAAGACATCGTAGTCGTTGATGCCGTGATCGAGCGGCCGCTTCGTCAGCACGTTCCACACGCTCTGCACCAGGCAGCCAGCCACCAGCCACGCATCGGGCAGGCCGAGGCGGTCCAGCTCGTCGACGATGGCTCGATTGACCGGGTTGCGCAGCGCGGCTGTGAGGAATTGGTCTGAGGTCATGCTTCCATATCTCTCCGCGTCATTGCGAGGAGCGGAGCGACGAAGCAATCCATCGATCCGTTATGCCGTGACATGGATTGCCTCGCTGCGCTCGCAATGACGAGAAACTATTACCCGATCGCGTCGTAATCCCTGACCGCCTTCTTCGACGCCAGCGAGCGCCAGTGCCGGCGCAGCAACGGCTCGACGGTCTGGCGCTTGGCCTTCGAGAGGCGGATCAGGACGGTCGGATAATCGCGGTAGTGATCGGTGAAGTAGAAGACTTTGGGCTGGCTCTCGACCAGCATGTCGCGCTCATCGGGCGGCACGCCGGGCATCGCCAGGCTGTCGCCGTCCTCCTTGAGCCGCACCAGCATCTTCTTGCGCACCTTCAGCGCCGGTGTGCCGTAGGAGGAGCCGTCCTCGACCTCCGGCCACGCCAGCGCGATGTGCCTGACGTCGTCGAAGGTCACGGCGCATGCTCTCCCATGGAGGGGTTCTCTATCCCCATCGTCATGCCCGGGCTTGTCCCGGGCATCCACGTCTTCGGCGACCAGAAGGCAGGAAAGTCGTGGATGGCCGGGTCAAGCCCGGCCATGACGGAAAGAGCGAAGGCGTTTTACTGCACCGAGGTGAAGAAGCGCGCGAGGCGGAAGCCGGAGAGCCAGGTCCAGACCGGCTGGCTGCGGATGCCCATGTCCCAGGAGCCGACCACGGCGTCGGCGCGGCCGATCAGATTGTCGATCGGCAACAGGCCGACCCCGCCGTCGCGCACCGGCACGCGGCTGTCGGCGGAATTGTCTCTGTTATCGCCGAGCACGAACAATTGGCCCGGCGGCACCGTCACCTCGGCGGTGTTGTCGAGCCGGCCGTTGTCGCGGATCTTGAAGATCGCGTGGCTGACGCCGTTCGGCAGCGTCTCGATATAACGGTAGGCGTCCTCGCCGCCGCCGCGATCGTCCTCGGCAAAGCCGGTGCCGTCGGGCTTCAGCGCTGCCGGATGATCGTTGATGAAGAGCTGGCCCTGTCGCATCTGGATGCGATCGCCGGGCAGCCCGACGACGCGCTTGACCCAGGCCTGCGAGCGATCGCCCGGCCAGCGGAACACGACGACGTCGCCGCGCTTCGGCGTCTCGCCGAACACGCGGCCGGTTTCCGGCAGCGTGATCTGGATCGGCAGCGACGCCGCGCCGTAGCCGTAGGGGAATTTCGAGGCGACCAGTGCGTCGCCGATCAGCAGCGTCGGTTCCATCGAGCCCGACGGCACGTAGAACGGCTCGGCGATCGCGCCCTTGGCGAGGAACACGACGGCCACGATCGCAGCCAGTTGCACGGCCTGTCCGCGCCAGCTGGTCGGCTTGGCCGCCACGACTTCGTTTCCGCTGCTCACTAGCCAGTTCCTCCGACCGTAATCCGTTCCATCCTGAGCGTCGGCTGGCCGACGCCGACCGGCACACCCTGGCCGTTCTTGCCGCAGGTGCCGATTCCCGTATCCAGCGCAAGATCGTTGCCGATCATGGTGATCCTGTGGAGATCGGTCGGTCCATTGCCGATCAGCATGGCCCCCTTCAGCGGCGCGCCGAGCTTGCCGTTCTCGATCTTGTAGGCCTCGGTGCACTGGAACACGTATTTGCCCGAGGTGATGTCGACCTGGCCGCCGCCGAAATTGGCGGCATACATGCCGTTCTTCACCGAGGCGATTATCTCAGCCGGATCGCGGTCGCCCGACAACATGTAGGTGTTGGTCATGCGCGGCATCGGCACATGGGCATAGCTCTGCCGGCGTCCGTTGCCGGTCGGCTTCATCCCCATCAGGCGGGCATTCTGGCGGTCCTGCATGTAGCCGACCAGGATGCCGTCCTCGATCAGCACGGTGCGGTTGGTCGGCGTGCCCTCGTCGTCGATTGAAAGCGAACCGCGGCGCGACGCCATGGTGCCGTCATCGACCACGGTGACGCCCTTGGCCGCGACCTGCTTGCCCATCAGGCCGGCGAAGGCGGAGGTCTGCTTGCGGTTGAAATCGCCTTCGAGCCCATGGCCGACGGCTTCATGCAGCATCACCCCGGGCCAGCCGGCGCCGAGCACGACGTCCATCTCGCCGGCCGGTGCCGGCACCGATTCGAGATTGACCAGCGCCTCGCGCAGCGCGCCGTCGGCGGCGTCGCGCCAGGCCTTGGTCTCGATGAAGCGGGCATAGCCCTCGCGGCCGCCATAGCCCTTGCTGCCGCTCTCCTGCCGGTCGCCCTGACCGGCGACGACGGAGATATTGACGCGCACCAGCGGCCGGATGTCGCGATAGCTCTCGCCGTCGGGCCGCAGGATTTCGACGACCTGCCAGGTCGCGGTGAGGCTGGCCGAGACCTGCCGCACCCGCGGATCCTTGTCCCTGACATAGGCGTCGATCTCGCCGAGCAGTTTGACCTTGGCCTCGAACGCCGGGCCATCCAGCGGGTTCTCGTCGCCGTAAAGCTTGACGTTGGTATGCGCCGGCGCCGCGGCAAAGCTGCCGGCATAGCCGCCGCGCACCGCGGCGACCGCATCCGCCGCGCGGATCAGCGCCGGGATCGAGACATCGGAGGAATGCGCATAGCCGACGGCGTCGTCCTTGACCGCGCGCAGGCCGAAGCCCTGCGAGGTGTCGTAGGTCGCCTGCTTCAGCCGGCCATTGTCGAACACCAGCGCCTCGGTCTGCCCGAACTCCAGGAACAGCTCGCCATCATCGGCGCCTTCAAGGCCGCGGGCCACCTCGCGGCGGACGGCATCGCGATCGAGATTGGCGCGGTCGAGCAGGGAGGTCGTGGCGGGATTGGTCATGGTCACTCCGACGCAATGCGATTCCTTGGCATTCCTTGTCATCCTTGCCTGAAGCGCAACTGATTGCCAGTGCGGAACCCGGAAGAAGGGATTTCGGGCCGATTGAAGCAGAGACGAGCGGAAAACTCATCTTACAACCCGGAAACCTGCGCCGGTCCCGGTTCAGGCCCGGACGGCGATCGCCAAAGATAGTGGTTTGGGTGCCAAACCGGGAGTGCCTGCGACCATGCCGTCGATCACGGCAGCCCCGCGCGGTTGTCACCTTGTCGTCATCACCTTCAGCGCCGCCCGGCCTTCCGCGGCTGGCTTTCGGGTAAATCGCCATCGCCCGACGGTTCGGGCTTGGGCTGGGCGGCACCCTGCGCCGAGGTCGGAAAACCGTGCTCCTGCGCCCACCGGTACAGCTCGTCGAACACCGGCTTCAGCGCCTTGGCCGATGGCGTCATCTCGTACTCGACCCGCGGCGGCACCTCGGGATAGACCGTGCGCTTCACCAGGCCGTTGGCCTCGAGATCGCGCAGCTGGGTGGTCAGCATATGCTGGGTCACGCCGGGGATCGACTGGCGCAATTCGCCGAACCGCCGCTTGCGGTCGACCAGCTGCCAGAGGATGTCGCCCTTCCATTTCCCGGCCAGCACCGACAGTGCGCGATGAAACTGCGCCGACAGGTCGCCGTTACACGGCTCGGACGCCGCCGCCGGAGGCTCGGCAGCCTCAATAGTCAGTTTTTTCATACTACCTCACAAAATGCATCCTACTTGTTCTTTTCATCTTACTCCCGAATTTAATGCATCGGAAGCCGCGGGCAGGTGGGCGCGCGGTGCAGTTTCGAACCTCTCGGGAGCTATCGATGTCAGTTGCTGTTGCCGCGGCGCCGTCGCGCTGGAAATCCGTCACCCTGTGGGTCGTCAGGGGACTGCTCGCTTTGGCCTTTGCCGCCGCGGGTGCCGCCAAGCTGTACGGCGTGCCGGTGCTTGTCGAGGAATTCGAGCATATCGGGCTCGGCCAGTGGTTCCGCTACTTCACCGGGTCGCTGGAGCTGATCGGCGCCATCCTGATCCTCCTGCCCCCGGTCGCGGCCTTCGGCGGCGTGCTGCTGAGCTGCATCATGGTCGGCGCCACCATCACGCATCTGTTCGTGGTCGGCGGCTCGCCGGTGCCCGCCCTTGTGCTGCTGACGTTGAGCGCGATCGTCGCCTACGCCAAGCGCAGCCAATTCGCCCTGCTCGCGAGTGCGCCGTGAGGTGGCCGCGATGCGTCTTAGTCGCTGCCTCCTGACGGTTGCCGCGGGGCTCGTACTGGCATTCGCGGTGCCGTTCGCCGCGACATTGCTGCTCACCGGCTCGGTCGCGGCGGTCTCCAAACCAGAACCGAAGAAGCCCGAGCCGCGCGTGCATCATGTGGTGCTGCCGATCAACAGCGACGATCCGACCACGATGCGGGCGCTGATCTCGACGGCGCTCAACCTCCCGAAATATTATCGGGAGCGCAACGAGCCTTTCGAGATCGAGATCGTCGCCTACAATGCCGGCGTCCACATGCTGCGCGTCGATACCTCGCCGGTGAAGGAGCTGCTGCGGGTGGTGCGGGGGCTGACGCCGGACATCCGCTTCGTGGTCTGCGAGGCCACCAAGCTCGGCATGGAGCGCGCCGAGGGACATCCGCTGGTGCTGCTCGACAATGTCGACCTGGTGCCGAACGGGCCTGGGCACATCATCGAATTGCAGGAAGCCGGCTGGTCCTACATCCGGTCGTGAGCGATGCGGATAGTGCAAGGGAAGAATCCGTCATGACGCCTGTTCGAACGCCCACCCGCCGCGCCGTCGTCGCCGGCATGATCGGCACCGGCGCCGCGTTCGCGATGCCGGTACGCGCAGCGTCGGGACCGCCGCAATTCGGCTCCATCCGGCATCAGTACACGCTAGTGCAAGGCGCCCGCCCGGTGCCGCCGGTGGCGATCCCGGCGCTTGCCGGAGGTGCGCTCGATCTTACCGCGTTCAAGGGCAAGTTGGTGCTGGTGAACTTCTGGGCCACCTGGTGCGCGGCGTGCCGGACCGAGCTGCCGATGCTGGACCGGCTCGCCGCAAGCGGCCGCAGCGACCTTAAGGTCGTCGCTGTCAGCACCGATCGCAACCGCGCGCTGGTGGCGCCCTACGTCAAGCAGTTCAAGCTCCGCCACCTCGCGATAGGCTTCGATCCGGGCGGTCTGGTCTCGCGCGTCGATGCCGCCGAGGTCGATACGCCGTTCGCGCTCTACGGCATGCCGATCTCATTCCTGATCGGCGTCACGGGCCAGGTCGAGGGTTACATGACGGGTGAGGCGGACTGGCTGTCCGCGGAGGCGAGCGGGCTGTTCGATTATTATGCGGGCGGCGGGCGGTGAGCTTGCCGCGCAGCAGTCTGCCTAGGGCAACTTCTCATAGCCCTCCGCCAGGCCGTTCAGGCTGAGCGGAAAGCCGATGCCCTCTTCCGGGGTCTCGAAGATAATAAAGGTCGCGGTCTTGGCGTTCTTGAGCTGGCCAAGCAGCTTGTCATCCATCACGACCTCGGCGACGCAGCCATTGGGCAGGCAGCGGACGAAGCCGGCGCGGCCGACGTCCTGATTGTCGAGCTTCAGGCCGAGGCCGGAGGGCAGCAGCACGCCGAGCGGGGCGACCACACGCATCAGGCGGCTCTTCTGGTCGGCGGTCTTCAGCACGATCACGGTCAGGCCGGCATTGGAGCGGTCTTCGGCTACCACGCTCTGGATCAGCGCGCATTGCTCGGCCTGGGCGCCGGGCGGGGTGTCGCAGCGAATCTGCCAGTCGCCATGGACCGAGCGCACCGCGCCTTGCGCGTTCGCGGGCCGGGTCACGCCGAGGCAGAGCGCCAGAATCACGAGGCCGCCGAGCCAGCCGGCCATCGTCAAACGCAAACCTTTGGCCTGCAAAGCTCTGGCCTGCAAAGCTCTGGCCTGAATGTTCGAAGCGCCCATCCGGGTCGATCCTTTGATGTTAGGTCGGTCCAGCCGTCCGCCCGGCCGCCGCTAGCACGCCCGATCATGATGCGCCTTGAAAATCGCACCGTGATCTCATCTCTTTGTTTGAGCATGATCTTTTCGGAAACCGGCTGTCCCTGTTCCGGATCGTGCTCGTTAGCCGACTGATACCGCAATGACGGCGCCTTGAAGGCGATCTTGAAGCCATTCCCGCGCCGGATTGCGGCAGCCCGCAGCGAATCAGGTTCCTGTGGGCTATCCCGTCTGTGCCTACATCCGGTAATCCCCCTGTCAACTGCGTGCGGCGGCGTTTCGGCGACTTTCGCTTGATTTTGCGGGAAAAATCGCAAGCGGCAGCTTCATCGCAGGCGCATGGCTTTCGGCCCCACTACTGCATTGCGAGCGCCTGAGAATTATGGTTTGAGAGGCTGGATTTCGACGCGTTCTAGCGATCTGGCTCCCGTACCCACCTTGACTCAGAGACGGGTATGTCCGGAAGGCCGTTTGTCAGGGCGGATCGTGCTGCATTTTCGGCCACATGCCGGAGGTGCTTTGGGGAATAATGCAAGGGAGCGCGAGCGGCATGAAGATGTCGATTGGCCGGTTGGGCAGGCAATTGCTGGGGTTGGCGGTAGCGAGTGTGGCGTCAGTCGCTGCGGGATCGGCCTTCGCCGAAATGGGGCAGCCGGCGCCGTGGGAGCACACGCTGCAGGAAGCCGCGACCCCGGTAATGGAAAACATCATCTGGTTTCACAATTTCCTGCTGGTGCTGATCACCGTCATTACGCTGTTCGTGCTGGCGCTTCTGGTCATCGTGGTGGTGAAGTTCAACGCCAGGGCCAACCCGGTCCCCTCCAAGACCACCCACAACACCCTGATCGAAGTGGCCTGGACGCTGATCCCGGTGCTGATCCTGGTCGGCATCGCGGTGCCGTCGTTCCGCTTGCTGTTCCTGGAGCTCGACGTGCCGAAGCCGGACCTCACCGTGAAGGTCACCGGCAAGCAGTGGTACTGGTCCTATGCTTACCCGGATAACGGCAAGTTCGAGTTCGATTCGCTGCTCGACAGGGACAAGCAGCCCCGTCTGCTCGGCGTCGACAACGAGATGGTGGTCCCGGTCAACAAGGTTGTCCGCATCCAGACCACCGGTGCCGACGTGATCCACTCGTTCGCGGTGCCGGCCTTCGGCGTCAAGATCGACTCGATCCCCGGCCGCCTCAACGAGAGCTGGTTCAAGGCCACCAAGACCGGCGTGTTCTACGGCCAGTGCTCGGAACTGTGCGGCAAGGACCATGCCTTCATGCCGATCGCGGTCAGGGTCGTCAGCGACCAGGAATTCGCGACCTGGGTTGAAGGGGCGAAGAAGAAATTTGCGACCAACCCGGCGAATTCCTACGCCTCGGCTGGTCAGGCGGCGCAGTAAGCCCCAAGGGTTTAGGCCCAGGGCTTGCGGCGCGGATGGAATAAGGGCGACGGGACCGCAAGGTCCGAGAGGGACTGCAAGGCAGGATTTTGAACATGGCGACAGGCGCAGCGACACACGACGATCACGCCCATGATGATCACGCCCACCATCCGACCGGATGGCGGCGCTATCTCTACTCCACGAACCACAAGGATATCGGTACGATGTACCTTATCTTTGCGGTGATCGCGGGCGTCATCGGCGCTGCGATGTCGATCGCGATCCGTGCCGAGTTGATGTACCCGGGCGTCCAGATATTCCACGAGACGCACACCTATAACGTGTTCGTGACCTCGCACGGCCTGATCATGATCTTCTTCATGGTCATGCCGGCGATGATCGGCGGGTTCGGCAACTGGATGGTGCCGCTGATGATCGGCGCGCCGGACATGGCGTTCCCGCGCATGAACAACATCTCGTTCTGGCTGCTGCCGGCCTCGTTCGCGCTGCTGCTGCTTTCCACCTTCGTCGAGGGTGAGCCGGGCGCCAACGGCGTCGGTGCGGGCTGGACCATGTATGCGCCGCTGTCGACCTCGGGCCATCCCGGTCCGGCGGTCGATTTCGCGATCCTGTCGCTGCATCTCGCCGGTGCCTCATCGATCCTCGGCGCCATCAACTTCATCACCACGATCTTCAACATGCGCGCGCCGGGCATGACCCTGCACAAGATGCCGCTGTTCGTGTGGTCGATCCTGGTGACGGTGTTCCTGCTGCTGTTGTCGCTGCCGGTGCTCGCCGGTGCGATCACCATGCTGCTGACCGACCGCAATTTCGGCACCACCTTCTTTGCGGCTGACGGCGGCGGCGACCCGGTGCTGTTCCAGCACCTGTTCTGGTTCTTCGGTCACCCCGAAGTGTACATCCTGATCCTGCCCGCTTTCGGCATGGTCAGCCAGATCGTCTCCACCTTCTCGCGCAAGCCGGTGTTCGGCTATCTCGGCATGGCCTACGCCATGGTCGCGATCGGCGGCATCGGCTTCGTGGTGTGGGCGCACCACATGTACACCGTCGGCATGTCATCGGCGACGCAGGCCTATTTCGTCGCCGCCACGATGGTGATCGCGGTACCGACCGGCGTGAAGATCTTCTCCTGGATCGCCACGATGTGGGGCGGCTCGATCGAGTTCAAAGCGCCGATGATCTGGGCCGTCGGCTTCATCTTCCTGTTCACCGTCGGCGGCGTCACCGGCGTCGTGCTGGCCAATGCAGGCGTCGACCGCGTGCTGCAGGACACCTATTACGTGGTGGCGCACTTCCACTACGTACTGTCGCTGGGCGCCGTGTTCGGCATCTTCGCCGGCTGGTACTACTGGTTCCCGAAGATGTTCGGCTACATGTACTCGGAGCGGATCGCCAAGGCCCACTTCTGGTTCACCTTCGTCGGCGTCAATCTGGTGTTCTTCCCGCAGCATTTCCTCGGCCTATCGGGCATGCCGCGCCGCTACGTCGACTATCCGGATGCGTTCGCCGGTTGGAACCTGATCTCTTCGTACGGTTCTTACATCTCCGGCTTCGGCGTCCTGATCTTCATCTACGGCGTGATCGATGCCTTCGTCCGCAAGGAGCAGGCCGCGAACAATCCGTGGGGTGCGGGTGCGACCACGCTGGAGTGGACGCTGACCTCGCCGCCGCCGTTCCACCAGTTCGAAGTGCTGCCCCGCGTGCAGTAAGTCCAAGACAACGCGGCGCACCATGGGTGCGCCGCGCCTTTTGAAGAGAAGTGAGACCTGATCTTGTCGGTTGTCGATCACAACGCCATTGAGCTGCCCCGGATCTCCGAGGCCGAAGTGGGCGACTACATCGCGCTCTTGAAGCCGCGCGTGATGTCGCTGGTGATCTTCACCGCGCTGGTCGGGCTGATGATTGCGCCGGTGCACGTGCATCCGGTGCTGGCGTTCACCTCGATCCTCTGCATCGCGGTCGGCGCCGGCGCTTCCGGCGCGCTCAACATGGCCTATGAGGCTGATGTCGACGCGCTGATGACGCGCACAGCCAACCGACCGATCCCGCGCGGCCGGATCACCCCGGCCGAGGCGGCCGCCTTCGGCCTGACGCTCGCCTTCTTCTCGGTGATGACGCTCGGCATCCTGGTCAACTGGGTGGCGGGCGCACTCCTTGCCTTCACCATCTTCTTCTACGCCGTGATCTACACGATGCTGCTGAAGCGTTGGACCGCGCAGAACATCGTGATCGGCGGTGCCGCCGGCGCGCTGCCACCGGTGGTGGCATGGGCCGCCGCGACCGGCTCGCTCTCGGTCGAGCCGATGCTGCTGTTCCTGATCATCTTCTTCTGGACCCCGCCGCACTTCTGGGCGCTGGCGCTGTTCCGCAGCGACGACTACGCGCGCGCCGGCATCCCAATGCTGCCGGTCGTCGCCGGACCCGACGCGACCCGGCTGCAGATCCTGCTCTACACCATCGTGCTGGTCGCGGTTGCGCTGGCGCCGTGGCCGCTCGGCTATTTCGACGCGATCTACGGCGTCACCTCGCTGGTGCTTGGCGCCGGCATGCTGTGGCTCGCGATCGAGGTCTATTGCCGCCGCGAGGGTGTTGCGGCCAACCGCGCCACGCGCCGGCTGTTCGCCTTCTCGATCCTTTATCTGTTCGCGCTGTTCGCCGTCCTCCTCGCCGAGGTCGTGGTCCGCGCGATCCTGCCTGTCTTCATCGGGTAGGGACGCCGGGGGGCGAGATGGGGGCGCACGGGATACCAATGGACGACAAGAACGAACCAGAAGGCATCGTCCTCACCGAGGCGCAGCTCAAGAGCCGCCGCCAGCGCTCGATCGCCATTGCGCTCGCGCTCGGCGTCATGGTCGTGCTGTTCTTCGCCGTCACCCTCGTCAAGGGGCCAGCCGTGCTGGTGCGGCCGCTGTGAACGAGATGGCGAACCAGGGACCGCAGCAAAGTGAGGGCGCCAAGGTTACGCGCCGCATGCTGACGCGCGACGCACTGGTCGCCTCGATCTGCGGCTTCGTCGTGGTGCTGATGGTCGGCGCGTCCTACGCAGCGGTGCCGTTCTACAATTGGTTCTGCCGCACCACCGGCTTCAACGGCACCACCCAGGTCGCGACCTCGGTGCCTTCGGATGCGCCGCTCGCGCGCACCATCACGGTCAGCTTCGATTCCAACGTCGCGCCGGGCCTGCCCTGGAAGTTCGAGCCGGAGCAGAACAATATCGACGTCAAGATCGGCCAGGTCGTCACGGTCTATTACACCGTCACCAACCAGTCGGCGCGCACCACGACCGCTCAGGCGTCCTACAACGTCGCGCCGCTGACGGTCGGCGCCTATTTCCAGAAGATCAACTGCTTCTGCTTCACCGAACAGACCATGGCGCCGGGCGAAAAGCGCGAGATGGCCGTGGTGTTCTATGTCGATCCGGCGCTGGCCAAGGACAGCGAGAACGACACGCTGAAGAACATCACTTTGTCCTACACCTTCTTCCCCGTGCGCGACGCCGCGCCGAAGCCCGTGGCGGCGGGCGAGGCGGAGCAGCGCAAGGGCGGCTAGAGCATGATCCGGAAAAGTGGGGACCGGTTTTCCGAGAAGATCATGCTGATGAGATTGGAATTCAAGATTAAGACGTGCCTTGCGGCACGCGAATGGAGAGACGGCAATGGCTGAGGCGCAAGTCAAGCATCACGACTATCATCTCGTCGACCCGAGCCCGTGGCCGGTGGTCGGCTCGGTCTCGGCCTTCATCATGGCGCTCGGTGCGATCGGCTGGATGCACCACATGTTCTCCGCCGCCCCGATCGTGTTCGGCGTCGGCACCATCGGCGTGCTCTACACGATGGCGAGCTGGTGGGGCGACGTGATCAAGGAAGCCCAGTACAAGGGCGACCACACCCGCGTGGTGCAAATCAGCCACCGCTACGGCATGATCCTGTTCATCGCCTCCGAGGTGATGTTCTTCGTCGCCTGGTTCTGGGCCTTCTTCAACTCGGCGCTGTTCCCGGCCGATGCGGTGCACGCCACGCGCGATGCGGTGTTCGGCTGCGGCGCCGGCACGGCGATGGGCGCCTGCTCCGTTCCCGGCACCTGGCCGCCCCACGGCATCGAGACCTTCGATCCCTGGCATCTGCCGCTGCTCAACACGCTGCTGCTCTTGACCTCGGGCACCACGGTCACCTGGGCACACCATGCGCTCTTGGAGAACGACCGCCAGGGCCTCAAGCAGGGCCTGATCCTCACCGTGATCCTCGGCGCCCTGTTCACCTGCGTGCAGGCCTATGAGTACGCCCATGCGACGTTCTCGTTCGGCGGCAACGTCTATGGTGCGACCTTCTTCATGGCGACCGGTTTCCACGGCTTCCACGTGCTGGTCGGCACCATCTTCCTGCTGGTCTGCCTGATCCGCGCCTATGCCGGCCACTTCACGTCGAAGCAGCATCTGGGCTTCGAGTTTGCAGCCTGGTACTGGCACTTCGTCGACGTGGTCTGGCTGTTCCTGTTCATCTGCATCTACGTCTGGGGCCACGGCGCCGAGACCATGGCCCACGGCGCCCACTAAAGCGCAGGCCGACGTGCTAACAGGGGGCGGCCGAATGGCCGCCCCTTTCTTTTTCCTTCTCCCCTTGTGGGAGAAGGTGGCGCGGATGTAATCCGCGCCGGATGAGGGGTCTCTATCCGCGGAGACAGACCCCTCACCCGGCTACATCTCGCTCCGCTCGATTTCGCCACCCTCTCCCACAAGGGGAGAGGGAGAAGGAACCAAATGACGGACACCCCGCCCACTGTGACCGAGAGCGCGCTCCGCGGCATCGCCTGCCGGTGTCCGCGCTGCGGCAAGGGCAAGCTCTATTCCGGCTTCCTGACGCTGGCGCCGCGCTGCCAGGCCTGCGGCCTCGACTTCGCCTTCATCGATGCCGGTGACGGACCGGCGATCTTCGTCATCATGCTGGCCGGCGCCATCGTGGTCGCGGCGGCGCTGATCGTCGAGGTGAAGTACCAGCCGCCGTTCTGGGTGCATGCGGCGCTGTGGCTGCCGTTGATCGTGGTGACCACGATCCTGCCGCTGCGTTCGATGAAGGCGCTGCTGATCGCGCTGCAATTCCACCACAAGGCCGCCGAAGGCCAATTGATCGAGCGCGACCCGAAATGAATGAGACCACCACGACCCATCGGCCGAGCGCGGCCGGCTTCGGCATTTTCACGTTGATCCTGATCGCGGTGTTCATCGCGCTCGGCGTCTGGCAACTGCAGCGCCGGGTCGAGAAGCATGCGCTGATCGCTGCACTCGAGGCCCGGCTGGCCGCTCCGACCGAGGCGCTGCCGCCGCCATCGGCATGGCCCACGGTGACTTCGGCCAAGGATGAATTCCGCCGCGTCACCCTGACCGCGACCTACGCCAAGCAGCCGGATGCGATGGTGTTCAGCTCCGGCTCCGCGGTGCGCGACGACATCTCGCGACCCGGCACCTGGGCGTTCCTGCCGGCGAAGCTCGCCAGCGGCGAGACTGTCGTGATCAACACCGGCTTCGTCCAGAACACGATGCAGGATCGCGCCTTCGAGGATCGCGTCACTGGGCGCCTCGTCACCGGCACGCCGGTCGAACTCACTGGCTATATCCGCTTTCCCGAGCCGCCGGGCCGGCTGACGCCCAAGGAAGATCCGGCGAACCGGCTGTGGTTCGTGCGCGATCATCGCGCGATGGCGCAAGCGCTCGGCTGGGGACCGGTCGCGCCGTTCTATATCGACCTCGAGGCACCGGTGCCAGACAGCGGCACGCCGAAGCCGGGGCCGCTCAAGGTGCGGCTCAAGGACGACCACATGCAGTACGCCATCACCTGGTTCTCGCTCGCCGCCGCGGTCACGACCGCGTTCGGCCTGTGGTGGCGCGGTCAGCGGCGCAAGACAGGTTAGGGCGGCTCGTGCCGCAGGGCCGATGTCATAGGGCCGCCTCGGGTTCGTGTGGCGCGGCCTTCCGCGCACCTCTGCGCAGGTTGGCTAACGACCGGCTGATCCTGTCGAGATAGATGTACACGACCGGTGTCGTGAACAGCGTCATCAGCTGCGAGACGACCAGCCCGCCGACGATCGCGAAGCCGAGCGGCTGGCGCAATTCCGAACCGGTGCCGGTGCCGATCATCAGCGGAACGCCGCCGAGCATCGCGCACATCGTCGTCATCAGGATCGGGCGGAAGCGCGCCCGGCAGGCCATGTAGATCGACTGTTCGGCGGAGACGTGCTGGTGGCGCTCGGCCTGCAGCGCGAAATCGATCAGCATGATGCCGTTTTTCTGCACGATGCCGATCAGCAGGATGACGCCGATCAGCCCGATCACGTCGAGCCCGAGGCCGAACGTCCACAGTGCGACCAGCGCCCCGAGCCCGGCGGACGGCAGGGTCGAGAGGATCGTGATCGGATGGATCGTGCTCTCATAGAGCATGCCGAGGATCAGATAGACGGCGACCACCGCGGCCAGGATCAGGATCGGCGTCGACGCGAGCGCCGCCTGGAACGCCTGCGCATTGCCCTGGAAACTGGTGACGACGGTCGAAGGCACGTGCAGATCGGCGGTCGCCTTCTGCACGGCCGCGACCGCGGTCCCCACCGCCGTGCCCGGCGCCAGATTGAAGCTCAACGTCACCGAGGGAAACTGGCTTTGATGATTCACGGAGAGCGGCGGCGTGCCGTAGTCGATGCTCGCGATCTGGCTCAAAGGCACCATCGTCCCCGCGGACGACCGGACATAGATGCGGTTGAGCGCGTAGGGGCCGAGCTGGAACGACGGATCGACCTCCAGGATCACGTAATAGGTGTTGAGCGTCGTGAACAGCTGGGCGACGTGCCGCTGACCGAATGAATCATAGAGCGTGTTGTCCACCGCGGCCGGATCGATGCCGAGGCGGGAGGCGGCGTCGCGGTCGATCTGCAGCTTGAGCTGACGCGCGGCGTTGGCCTGGTCGGTCGCGACGTCGGCCAGTTCCGGCAACGTCTTCAGCTTCTGATACAGCTTGCCGGCCCACAGATTGAGCTCGTCCTGGTTCACGTCGGTGAGGGTGAACTGATATTGCGTCTTGGACAGGCGGCTGGCGAGGTTGATGTCCTGCGTCGCCTGCATGAACACCGACATGCCCTTGATCTTCTGCAGCGCGGTGTCGAGCTGCCGGATCACCTGATCGGCGGACGAACTACGCTCGTTGCGCGGCTTCAACAGCACGAACAGGCGGCCGTTGTTCTCGGTCACGGTCGGGCCGCCCGGCCCGATATAGCCGGTCGCATTGGCGACCGAGGGGTTCCTGGCGATGACGTCGATGACGCTGCGTTGCAGCGTCGCCATCTGCGCCGGCGAGATGTCGGCCGAAGCCTCGGTGATGCCGGTGATCATGCCGGTGTCCTGCTGGGGAAAGAAGCCCTTGGGGATGCCCACGAACAGCAGACCGGTCACCGCGACGCTTGCCAGCATGATCGTCAGCGTCGTGGCCTTGTAGCGCAGTGCCGCGGCAAGCACGGTCTCGTAGGCGTTCTGGATCGCGACGAAGCCGCGTTCCAGCGTGCGCGAGACGACACCGGCCTCGGCGCCCTGGTGCGGCGACAGCAGATAGGCGCACATCATCGGCGTCAGCGTCACCGAGACGATCACCGACACCACGATGGCAACGCACACCGTGACGGCGAACTCCTGGAACATGCGGCCGATCACCCCGCCCATCAACAGCAGCGGAATGAACACCGCGATCAGCGAGACCGAGATCGAGATGATGGTGAAGCCGATCTCGCCGGCGCCCTTCAGCGCGGCCTGCATCGGAGAAAGACCTTCCTCGATATGCCGGGAGATGTTCTCGATCATCACGATGGCATCGTCGACGACGAAGCCGACCGCGATCGACAGGCCCATCAGCGACAGATTGTCGAGGCTGTAGTTGAGCAGATACATCACGCCGAAGGTGCCGATCAGCGAGATCGGGACCGAGACCGCGGGGATGATGGTCGCCCACAGATTGCGCAGGAACAGGAAGATCACGCCGACCACCAGCGCGATGGTCAGCACCAGGGTGAACTGAACGTCGGCGACGCTGGCGCGGATGGTCTGCGTGCGGTCGGAGGCGATCGTGACCTTGATGTCGGACGGCAGGCTCGACACCAGCTGCGGCAGCAGCTTCTTGATGCCGTCGACCGTGCTGATCACGTTGGCGCCGGGCTGGCGCTGGATCGCCAGGATGACCGCCGGCTTGTCGTTGTACCAGCCATGCAGCGTGATGTCCTCGGCCGCCACGACGGCATGCCCGATGTCGCGCAGCCGCACCGGTGCGCCGTTGCGGTAGGCGATGATCAGATCGTCATACTTGCTCGCGACCAGCACCTGGTCGTTGGTGGCCAGCGTATAGGCCTGCTGGCTGCCGTAGAGCACGCCCTTGGGCTGGTTCACGGTGATGTTGCCGAGCGTGGCGCGCAATTGCTCGAGATCGAGCCCTGCGGCTGCGAGCTTGGCCGGATTGACTTGCACCCGGATCGACGGCTTCTGCATGCCGCCGATGGTGACGAGCGAGACGCCCGGCACCTGCGACAGTTTCTGCGCCAGGATGCTGTCGGCATAGTCGTCGACCTTGGTCAGCGGCTCGGTATCCGACGTCAGCGCGATCAGCAGCACCGGCACGTCGGCCGGATTGACCTTGTGGAAGGTCGGCGGCGACGGCATGGTCTTGGGCAATTGCCCCGATGCCGCATCGATCGCGGTCTGCACGTCCTGCGCGGCCGCATCGACGCTGCGGTTCAGCGCGAATTGCAGCGTGATCTGGGTGTTGCCGAGCCCGCTGCTCGAGCTCATGCCGGTCAGGCCCGCGATCTGGCCGAACTGCCGCTCCAGCGGCGTTGCGACCGAGGATGCCATGGTCTGCGGATCGGCACCGGGCAATTGCGCGGTGACCTGGATGGTCGGGGTATCCACCGTCGGCAACGCCGAGACCGGCAGCCGCACGAAGGCGATCATGCCGACCAGCACGATGGCAATGGCCAGAAACGCGGTGGCTACGGGCTTGCGGATGAAACCTGCTGAGACGTTCATGGCAGCATCCCTGCGCTTGCGGTGGTCGCGTCCTGGACCTGGTCTTTCTTGTCGTCGGGCACGATCTCGACCGTGGTCCCCGGATTGAGCCGGTACTGGCCCGCGGTGACGACGGTCTCGTTCGCGGCGAGGCCCTGCTCGATCAGGACCTGTCCGTCGCGCGATTGGCCGGCCGTGACATTGCGGATGCTGACCACGTTGTTCGGACCGACCGTGTAGGCGAAGGCCCCGTCAGGGCCCTGGCGCACCGCGGTCAGCGGCACGGTGAGCGCATTGTGCCGAACCGCGATCGTCAGGTGGACGTTGACGAAGGTGCCGGGCCACAGCGTGTTGCCGGCGTTGGGAAAGGATGCCTTCAGCTGCACCGTGTCGGTCGAGCTGTCGACTTGGTTGTTGATCAGCATCAGGCTGCCGTGGTCGAGCTTGTGCTTGTTCTGGGCGTCATAGACGTCGACCGATGCGTCGCCGGATGCCAGCGCCTGCCGCACGCCGGGGATCTCGCCGGACGGCAGCGTGAAGATCACTGCGATCGGCTGTAGTTGGGTGAGGACCACGAGCCCGTTGGTGTCGGTCGGGTGCACGATGTTGCCGGGATCGATGCGGCGGATGCCGGTGACGCCGTCGAACGGCGCCGTGATCGTGGCGAAGCTCAGCTGGATCTGCGCGGCCTCCAGCGCCGCCTTGTCGAGCGCGACCGTGCCTTCGCCCTGCGAGACCTGCGAGGCCTGGGTGTCGAGCAGTTGCTGGGTCGCAAACCCGCGATTGGCGAGCGGCTGCGTTCGCGCCAGATTGGTCCTGGCGTTCTTCAGGCTCGCCTCGTCGCGCGCCAGCGCGGCCTCGGCCTGGTCGACCTGAGCCTCGTAGACGCGCGGGTCGATCCTAGCGAGCACATCGCCGCGCTTCACCTGCTTGCCTTCGACGAAATCGACGCTGTCGAGCGTGCCCTGCACCTGGGTGCGTATGGTGGCCGTGTTGATCGGCGTCACCGTGCCGAGGCCTTCGAGCACGATCGGCACATCATGCTGCAGGACCTTCGCCGCCGTCACCGGAACGGCGGACGGGATGGGCTCCGACGCAGCCGCCTGCGGAGCCGCATGCATCGCGCTGTCCGGCAGATACACGGCGTAGGCGCCGGCGCCGATTGCGGAGGCCACCAAGACCACGCCCGCGATCGATGTCATGGGTCACCAGCTCCATCGGTTGTCCGGCGGCCGATGGTTGCGACCAGCTCCAAGACAAAGGTTTCAGTTGCGCTGGCCGCGGCCGCTTCAGCTCCGCGGCCGGCAGTCAGGTCGAGATTGATGATGCGTGCGTCGAGATCGGCGGCGCGCAACGCGCCGATCAGATTGCCTTGCGGCGCGTCGTCGTTGCGATGAACGACCAGCCGGATCGCGGCCACCGTCGGCACGATGCGAAACGGCAATGCGTCGGCGGCGACGTCGACCGCGACAATGCCGCCGCAGGGCAGTTCGCCCCGCAGCGCCAGTTCGAGCATGCGCCGCGCGAGCTGCCCTTCGCCGAGCAGGATCAGCTGCCGCGGCGTCATGCCGGTGCGATCGAGCGCCTCCGCAACGCCGCTCAGGATCCCGGCATAGCTGGTTTCGCGAAGCGCGATCGGCAGCCATGTCGCTTGCGGCGTCAGCCGCCGCCAGTGCGCGAAGGTCTCCGGCGCCGCGATATCAGCGGCCTCGGGGACGGACAGGACGCCGACCAGCACGCGCGCGTCGGCGCGAAGGGGCCGGGTTGCGATGGCGCTGTGCGGGCTCTCGGGCATGCGCAGAAGCTGGGCCCGAGGCCGATATTATTCAAATGAATTGTCTTTATTCATCAATTCATATCATGCATGATGACGCCATGCGGATGCGCAATCTCGATCTGAATCTGCTGCTGGTGTTCGACGCCATCATGCGCGAGCGCAGCGTGGTGCGCGCGGCCGGCGGGCTTGCCATCAGCCAGCCCGCCGTGAGCCACGCGCTGAACCGGCTGCGTCATGCGCTGAAAGACCAGCTGTTCGTCCGCACACCGTCCGGCATGCTGCCGACGCCGCGGGCGGAAGCGCTCGCGCTGCCGGTCCGCAAGGCGCTGAGCGAGTTGCAGCTCGCGGTCGAGGGCGATCGTTTTGAACCGGCGCAGGCGGAGCGGCGCTTCACCATTGCCGTCAACAACTATGCAGCGGTGGTCGTGGCCGGCTCGATCATCGCGGCGGTGCGCGCGCAGGCGCCCAAGGTGCGGCTGACGCTGGTGCCGAGCGGGACGTTGAACCTTGCCGACAAGCTCGATCGTGGCGAGCTCGATCTCGCGATCTCCGCTCGTGCGCTGGACGGCGAGCGCTTTGCATCACGCCGGCTGATCGAGGACCGCTTCGTCGCGGTGCTGCGGGCCGGTCACCCTGCGTTGCGCAAGAAGCTGACCGGCGAGACGCTGGTCGAGCTGCCGCACCTTGCGATCACCTCCAGCGGTGAGGATCTGGATTTCGTCGACGCCTGGCTGCGGGCCCGCAAGGCCGAGCGCACCATCGTATCGGACGTACCGTATCTGTCCGCTGGCGCCGTCCTGGTGCAATCGAACATGGTTGCGATCCTCGGACGCAAGCTCGCGCTTGAATTCCGCCGTGCCTATCCGATCGAGATGCGGGAGTTGCCGTTCGATGCATCAAGGCTGCAAAGCGTCATGAGCTGGCACCGTCGCTTCGACGATCTGCCGGCGCACCGCTGGCTGAGAGACACGATCATTGCCGCAACCAGCGGCATTTGATCGCTGCACTTCGTCAATGGCCGACAGGCGCGGGGCCACCAAGCTTGACCTTGCGCAGGGTCAGCGCCAGCGGGATCGCCGACAGCGCGATCAGCATCAGCACCCAGAACGCATCCATGTAGGACAGGAACGAGGCCTGGATCTGCACCTGCTGGCCGATCCACTGGATCGCCTGGCTGTGGGCCTGCGCCAGCGAATTGCCCTGGGCCACGAAGAAGTCGGTGACCTGGTGCAGCGTGTCCTGGTATTGCGGGCTTGACGGCGTCACCTGCTCGACCAGCCGGCTCTGGTGGAATTGCTGGCGATGCGTCAGCACGTTGGAGACCAGCGAGACGCCGATCGAACCACCAGTGTTGCGCGCCGCGTTGATCAGTGCCGACGCCTGGTCGGTCTTCCCGGCGGGAATGCCGTCATAGGATGCCGTCATGATCGGAATGAAGATCAGCGGCAGGCCGACGCCGATCAGCATGCGCGAGCGGGCCATGAACCAGAAGCCGAGATCGCCATACACGTTGGTCATGCTGTACATCGAGGCCGCGATCACCAGCGCCCCGATCATGATCAGATATTTCGGCTGCACCTTGGCGGCGAGCCGGCCGACCACGAACATCATCAGCATGGTGACCACGCCGCCGGGCGAGAGCACGAGGCCGGCCCAGGTCGCGGTGTAGCCGAAATCCTGCTGCACCAGCTGCGGCAGGAACTGGGTGGTTGCGAGCAGGATGGCGCCGGTCGCCAGCATCACCAGGAAGCTCGCGCCGAACTGCCGGCTGGCGACCATCCGCAAATCGATCATCGGATTGCGGCGCGTCATCTCCCACGGGATCATCAGCACGAATGCGATCGCGCAGATCGCCGCTGAGATGACGATGAAGGACGATCCAAACCAGTCGTCCTCGAGGCCGCGGTCAAGCGTCACCTCGAGCGCGCCGAGGAAGGTCGCCACCAGCGCAAAGCCGATGAAATCGAACGAGTTGTCCTGCTTCTGGTCCTGGTTCTGGTCCTTGGCCTTCGCCGGCTCGCGCAGCACCGCGGCGATCGCGATCGTCGCGAACAGGCCGACCGGCGCGTTGATCAGAAAGCACCAGTGCCAGGACAGATTGTCGGACAGCCAGCCGCCGAGCGTCGGGCCGACCACCGGCGCCACCACCACGGCGATGCCGAACACCGCAAACGCCTGCCCGCGCTTGGCCGGCGGGAATGCATCGGCGAGGATCGACTGCGCCACCGGCACCATGCCACCGCCGCCGAGCCCTTGCAGGATCCGGAACAGCAGCAGCGCGTTCAGGTTGGGCGCGAAGCCGCACAGGATCGAGCTGACGGTGAAGATGCCGAGGCAGATCAGGAAGAACGTCTTCCGCCCCAGCATCTTGGCGAGAAAGCTGGAAGCGGTCAGGATGATGGCGTTGGACACCAGATAGGAGGTGACCACCCAGGAGGCTTCGTCCTCGCTGACGCCCATGCCGCCGGCGATATAGGGCAGCGCCACGTTGGCGATGGTGGTGTCGAGCACCTCCATGAAGCTCGCGAGCGCAACCACGATGGCGATCAGCCAGGGATTGACGGCTACACTCGGAACCGGGAGGTTTTTGGCATCGATTGCTGCTGCACTCATGACAGCCTCCCGGGATCAGAGCTTGCCAAGCCGCTCGAGCAGCGACGGCGTGGAATTGATCCGCACCGTCGGCACGACCGACATGCCCGGGCCGAGCGCGATGTCGGTCGGCGGGTTGTCCATCACGATCTTGACCGGCACGCGCTGCACGATCTTGACGTAGTTGCCGGTGGCGTTCTGCGCCGGCAGCAGCGAGAACGCGGTGCCGGACCCCGGCTGCACGCTCTCGACATGGCCTTGAATCGTGCGGCCCGGATAGGCGTCGATCTTCAGCGTCACCTTCTCGCCCGGACGCATCTTGTCGAGCTGGATCTCCTTGAAGTTTGCGGTGACCCAGGTCTGGTCGGGCACGAACATCGTCAGGTTGGTGCCGGCCTGCGCGAACTGGCCGACCGCGGCCGACAGATTGACGACGCGGCCCGGCTGGGCGGCGGTGATCGTGGTGTAGGACAGATTGAGCTTGGCCTGGTCGCGCTGCGCGTCGGCCTGGGCGAGGTTGGCGACCGCGCTCTTGCGCTGCGCCTTCAGCGATTCCACCTGGCGCTGCGCGAGGTTGAGCGTCGCCTGCGCGCTCAAGAGAGACGCCTGCTGCTGATGCAGTTGCGAGGTGTATTGCTCGGAATTCTGCACCGTGCCGTAGCCGGTCTGCTCCAGGTGCTGGTAGCGCGTCGCCTGCTGCTGGGCGAAGGTCAGCGCCGCCTGCGCCTGATCCACCTGCGCCTGGTTGGCCGCGATCTGCGCCTGCTGCACGTCGAGCTGTGCATCGACATTCTCGATACTGGCCTGTGCGGCGGCGACCTGCGCCTCGGCCTGTGCCAGCACGACGCGATAGTCGCGATCGTCGAGACGCGCGATCACGTCGCCGGCCGCGACATGCTGGTTGTCGGTGACCGGAACCGCAGTGATATAGCCGGAGATCTTGGGAGCAAGCGCAGACTGCCGCGCCGCGATGAAGGCGTCGTCGGTGGATTCGAAATGCTCGGTGTAATCCATGTACAGATAGCCGTCGCCGAGCGTGGCGGCGAGCAGCACGGCGCCAACAGCGGACACGACCGGACGGCGGCGCAGCAAGCCGCGCTTCTGCGGCGTGGCCTCCGGCGGGATCGTTGCCGGCGGGGCGGGCTCCTTGCTTGCGGGACGCTCCTGCGCGGGAGCCCTTGCTGTGATCTCCAGCCGGTCGGATGTGATGGTGGGCTCATGCGCGGCCGGAGCCGGGGGCGAGCCCTCGATGCCCTCGTGTCCAGGCTGGTCGCGCTCCAAAACAGTGTCTTCGAACATGATGGCTGCTCCTGCAGTTGAGCGAGGTCTGCACGGCCTTCGCAGAAAGGAACGATACCGTTCCGTTCTGTGCGGCATTTAGTCTCGTCGCGGTGCAGCGTCAATAGAAACGGAACTGTACCGTTCTATTTACAACTAGATGTGATAGGCCTATATTGCCCGAAGTTGCCGGTCCGACCGGCTCATGGAACCCGGGTCAAGGCGATGACCACCAGCACCCTGAAGATGCCGCGGGCGCCCAAGATCAAGACGGCGACCGGGACGGCGACCAGGCCGATCGAGGTGCGCGCCGGACGGCCGCCGAAGGAGTTGGCCGGCGAGGTCGATGCGCGCATCCTCGATGCCGCGCGCAAGGTCTTCCTGCAGCGCGGGTTCGAAGGCGCCAGCATCGACGAGATCGCGGACGTCGCGCGCTCCGGCAAGCGCACGATCTATGCGCGCTTCCAGGACAAGCGCGCACTGTTCACCGAGGTGGTGACACGGGACATCCTGTCACGCATCGCGGAGTTCAAGGCCGACGCGCCGCTTGGTGTGACGGTGGAGGAACGCCTCACCAGCGTCGCCTCGACCCTGCTGCATTGGGGTCTCGACGCCGACCGGATCGGCCTGATGCGGCTCGCCATCGCGGAGGCGCATCGCTTCCCGGATCTCGCCGCCACCGTCAACCGCAGGGCGCGCGCGCTCGCCACCGAGCTCGGCATTCACCTGCTGCGTGACCTGACGCAATCCGACGAGCTCGGCAAGCTGCCGGCATTCACGCCGGAGCAGCTGCCGACCACCGCGCGCATGTTCCTCGACATCATCGCGGTGCCGATGCTGCTTCGGGCATTGTTCGAGGTCGACCTGAAAGCGCTCGACCCGGAGCTCGACGAGCATGTCGCGCGCGGCGTCGCGTTCTTTGTCGCCGCATGCAGGAGCGGGTACCGGCGGGAGACCGATTGATCTCGTTGCTCAGGCAAAGTTCGCTCGGCGAACTCGAGTCGTTGCGAATTCACAACACATGGCGACAAATGCCGAAGTTCGAGTGCGGCATGCGGTCGCTCCTCTTCCTCAATGCACAACCTCAGGTTAATCGGGTTTTCCGAGTGCAAGGGAATGGGAATGCGTGGTTTTGCAATCGCTGGGGCTGGCCTGGCTTTATTTGTGGGATTTGCAAGCGGGGCGTGGGCCGCTGACCTGCCGGAGCGTAGCTGGACCAAGGCTCCGCCATTGGTGGCTCCCGCGTTCAACTGGTCCGGCTTCTACGCCGGCGTGAATGTGGGCGGAGGCTGGTATGATGGTGGGAATGTCACGACCAGCAGCAATGTCATTTCGATCGTCGGCTCCGACAACGTCGTTCGTGTCCCCGTTTCGGACAGCAATCAGGCGGGCGTCACTGCGGGTGGATTGGTCGGATACAATTATCAGATCGACAAGGTCGTCCTCGGTGTAGAAGCCGACTTCAACAGTGCCGACTTGAAATCTTCCCGGAGCGGAAGCACCACCGCCGTTTTCGATGTCGGTGGTTTTCATGGTCGAGGCGGAGGCGGCCTGCGATTTACCACCGTGACTGGAAACTACGATTTTCAAAGCACCAGCAAGATCGACTGGTTCGGGACCGTGCGGGGACGCATCGGCTTTGTGCCGGCTGAGCGCCTGCTGATCTATGCGACAGGCGGTCTCGCCTACGGCGAGGTGAAGACCAACATCGCCAATTCGTCAGCGTTTTCCACGGGTCTGTCTCGGCTTTGGCTGGGCGACAGTTCCGACGTCCGCGTCGGTTGGACCGCCGGCGGCGGCCTCGAATATGCCTTCACCAACAACTGGACGCTGCGCGGCGAATATCTCTACGTCGATCTCGGCACAAGCGGCACCACCGCGACGTTCCAGGGCACCGATCCGCTGCAAAGCCAGATCCGCTACAACACCAGCCGCGACAACAGGTTCAGCGTTGCCCGCGCCGCGTTGAGTTACAGGTTCTGACGCCAGCCTGAGCGAAGCGCAGGCTCGTCATGCCGGCATCAGGCCGCGCATGACGAGCCGGGTTGCGCTTTGCGTCGATCTCCGGGGCGCGTTCAGCCCGGTGCGCGCTCGACCGCATGGCGCAGCCAGACCATTCCGCCTTCCAGCGTCTCGCAATGGGTGAGCCGCAGCGACTGCCCGGCGCCGGGGCGGTCGCCGTCGGGGGCCGTGATAGTCGACGATGCTCTGCGATCCCGCGATGCCGTCGACCGCAGGAAAGATCAATGTGCTGAACTCGTCGATCAGCCAATGCTTGAGGAACGCACCATTGATGCCGCCGCCGCCTTCGAGCAGCAGCGTCTTGGCGCCGAACAGCGAGGCGAGCTGCGCCATCGCGCCGGGAAGATCGTCGCCCTTGCGGCCGGCGAATACGTAGGACGCGCCGTCCTCGCGCAGCTCGGCGAGATGCGCGTCGGAGACCTGTTCGCCGAGCACCGCGACGGCGTGATCGCCGCCGACATTGTCCTTGCCGAAATGCACGCGGCCCGACGGATCGATGCCAACAGCGAGCTTGCGGCCGTCGCGGTTGCCGAGATGCGCCTCGCGCGGCAGCTTCGGCGGGTTGGCGATGTGGCGCTCCGTCCCCTTGGCCATCTCGTTCATGGTGACGCGGCCGATGATCCAGCCATCGGCATTGAATCCGTCATGGATCCGCTCGTAATGGCCACGCAGTACGTCGGCCGGGATACCGGCGGCGGCCTTGGTGAAGCGGCTGGGATGAAGCCGGCCATCGATCGACGTGCCCATGTGGCAGATGATGTGAGGTCGCATGAGTGCTCTCGTTGCGAAGATATGAGCCGACGAGCGCGGCAAGGTTGGGGGCAACTTCATTTAAGTCGCCAAGGTCGAGTTCTCAACGTCAATTGCGTCGGCCTCTTTCAACGTGAGGTGAGCAGGCACGTCGGGCTCCCTCCCCGCCGGTGGCTCCATTACAGTGCGTCCTGTCGAGAGCATTGAAGGTCTCTTTGTGTAAGCGCGGAGCGCCGAGCCAGCCACCTAGTCGAACCAGCCGCGCCGCTTGAACCAGAGCACCGGCAGCAGGCCGCTGGCGATGATCGCGGCGCAGGCCAGCGGATAGCCGAACGTCCAGCCGAGCTCCGGCATCACCTTGAAATTCATGCCCCAGACCCCGACCAGGATGGTCGGGGGTACGCCGACCACCGAGACGATGGTCAGGATCTTGAACAGGTCGTTCTGCTGGATGTTGATGAAGCCGAGCACGGCGTCCAGCAGCAGCTGGATCTTGTCCGACAGCCTCGTCTCGTAGTCGCCGAGCGAAGCGACATCCTTGGACACGGCCTCGAGCCGCCGCTTCGATGCGGACGTGATCGATTCATTGCCGACGTCGTCGGCGAAGCTCGCGACCCGCCCGACGCCGAGCAGCACGTCGCGCGCCTTGGCCAGGCGATCGGCCAGCTCGCCGATATTCTCCAGCGCCTCACGCAGCCTGCGGCTGGAGCGGACCGGACGCTTGCTCCGTACCAGGCCGCCCTTGAACACACCGCGCGACAGTTTGTCGGTCTTGGCGCCAAGCTGCTCCAGCACGTCGGCGCCGCGATCGACCATGGCTTCCAGCAGCGCGGTGAACACGCACATGCCGTTCTGCAGGCTCTTGTCGGTGCCGATCCGCTTCATGACCTCGTCGAATGTGGCGAGCGGCGCAAACCGCACCGTGACCAGCACCTTTGGGCCGATCACGAAGCCGATATTGGTGATCTCGGCCTCGTTGTTCTCGTCGAGCCGCACCGCCGGCGAACTCAGATAGAGCCGGTCATGATCGCTGACGAGGCGGCTGGACGCCTCGATCTGGCCCAATGATCTCTGGGTGGGGACGCGGATGTCGAGCACGCGCTCGACGAACTGCTTTTCGTCGTCCGTGGGATCGAGCAGATCGACCCAGATGATGTCGGACGGCAATTCGGCGCCGATGCTCTGCCAATCAGAAGTCGGCGACCTGTACAGCTTCAGCACCTCGCGGGCTCCATGCATGGGGACTTGCGGCCACGACAATAGCGAGGGTCGCAAGGCAGTTCCATGCATCAGGCAAATGCCCGTGTGCCCGATCTGGCTCATGCCTGCCGGATGAGGGATGTGCGTCCGATCAGTGCACCATCACCCACGCCGGTTGCAGCCATGGATACGCAATCAGACCGACGACAGCGGTAGCCGCAATCAAGAGCGGATTGCTCACCTTCCAGCGGAACAGGATGGCCAACGAGATCACCCCGATCAGCACCGTCAGCCAGTCGCCGATCGCGATCTTGCCGAGCAGGATGCACGCGCCGAGGATGGTTCCGATCGCTGCTGCGTAAGCGCCCTTCACAAAGCCCTGAACGTTGGCGTTTCCGCGATGCCGTGCGAGCAGTGGCGCAACGATCAGCACCAGCAGGAACGACGGCAGGAAGATGCCGATCGTGGAGACGACCGAACCCCAAAATCCCGCCACGAGGTAGCCGACAAACGTCGCGGTGATCACTACGGGTCCCGGACTGATCATGCCGATCGCGACCGCGATCAGGAATTGCCGCTCGTCGAGCCAATTGTATTGCTGCACGAGCCCTTGCTCGAGGAACGGCACGATGACGAGCCCGCTGCCGAATGTCAGCGAGCCGGCCTTGAGGAAGAACAGCAGCAGCTTGGAGAGTGTGGATCCGCTCGCCACCGGCGCGATCGGACCGGCGATCGCCGGCACGATGGCAATCCCCGGCAGGGTGGCAGGAGTCCGCTTGAGCAGGTTGCCGTAATAAGCAATGCCCACGATCCCCGCACCGATGAACAGCACGGCGACCTCGGCCTGGAGGATCACCGTGACGGCGAGGCAAACGGCCGCGATCGCCCATTGCAGCCAGTCTTCCATGCCGAGCTTGGCAAGCCGGTAACAGGAGTGAAGGATGAGCGCGATCACCGCCGGGCTGACGCCGTAGAAGATCGCGGTCACCGGCTGGAGGTCGCCGAGATAGACATAGAGAGCGCCGAGCGAGGCAACGATGACGAAGTTGGGCAGGATGAAGCACCAGCCACCGATCCAGGCTCCCCAGAAGCCGCCGCGAAGCCAGGCCACATAGATGCCGACCTGGATCGCCAGCGGCCCCGGCAGCGATTGGCAGATGGCAATCGATTCCTTCATCTCCTCCTTGGTCAGCCACTTCTTGCCGTCGACCAACTCCCGCTCCATCTGCCCGACCAGCGCAACCGGTCCGCCGAAGCCGAGAAAGCCGAGGCGCAGGAAATAGCGCGCCAGTTCTGTCAAATGGCCGCGATGCGAATCTGTTGGTGTGGTCACCTGCGAACCTCCGTAGCAGAAGCCGTGCCTCTCATTGCGACTCCGAGGTGGGCTCAAGAATGCCGTGAGCGGAAAGCCCCAGTCCCGTTGGCGTCACCGCGGCGGCCGTCATCCTGGCGCTGATGAGGCCGCCTCGTTCGTTCCCTTCTTCACCGGGCTCTCCTCAGGTTTCCTTCGAGTATTGTTCATACAATCTTGCCGCGTTGTCCCAGCGGATGGCTTCCATGTAGATGTCGACATAGCGGGCCGCGGCAGCACCGAAGTCCATGTGATAGGCGTGCTCATACATATCGAGCACCAGCACCGGCCGTCCGCCGGCGAGTGTCGTGGTATGATCCGCGGCCCACTGGTTGACGAGCCGCTTGTCGCGCGGCGAGTAGGCGAGAATCACCCAACCCGAACCGCCGCCTTCCGCCTTGCCCATGGCCACGAATTCAGTCCGCCAGCGCTCCATGCTGCCGAAGTCGCGCGCGATCGCTTCGGCGAGCGCGCCGCCCGGCTTGCCTGCGCCGCCCAGCCCGTCGAAATAGACTTCATGCAGAATCATTGAATTCGCTGCGATCAGTTCCTCGCGCTTCAGGCCGTTGATCATGAAGTTCGGCGCCTTGGCGAAGTCGAGTTCCGCCAGCTGCGTGCCGATGGCGTTGAGCCGCTTCACTGCGCCGACGTAGTTATTCTCGTAGTGGCTGACGAGTATCTTCTCCGAGATGCCGGTGATCGACTTGGGGTCGAACGGCATCGGCTTTGCCTGATAGGACATGGCCTTGGTTCCTGTCTGTGGGTTGGCTTCGGCAAGGGCTTGAGTGGTGCCGAGCACGGCTGTTGATGCTGCGGCCACACCGACCCCTGCGATAAAATTTCGACGCTCGGTGTTCATGGTCATCGGACTCTCCACATGTGAACAATGCCTCGTTGATGCTCATCGCGCGCCGATTACCGGCGCGCCTCTCGCTCGGCGAACCTCTGCCAGTCGATCTTTGGCGCGCTTCCGCCTGTGGCGAAGCAGCATGCGCCGGTGCCGATCAGCGCCGAAATCGTGTTTCGCATTGGATTACTCCCTTGAACCTGCATGTGATGCTTCAGCTCGCGGCTCTATTCCTTCGTGAGCCCGACGATGGTCTGGAATCCGGAGATGGTCTGCACCGAGAACGTGACAGGATCGCCGAAGCGGACGGCGTTGAATAGCAGGCCGTCCTGAACCCTGAACGGCTCCGTTCGGTCCGGAGACAGGCGTACCCTGATCGTGTCGCTGCGTTCGTCGACGCTGTCGACGACGCCACGCAGCGTCTGGGTCGCCGGCGGTTGGACGGCAGCTGCTTCGGCCAATGTGACGACGGCTTCCTGCTGCTCGCTGCCGTCGGTTGTCGCCGCGAGAGCCGTGGCAGGCCAGAGCAGGGCGACGCACAGCGCGAATGTTGATTTGGACATGATCGTTCCTCGATTGTTTCGGTTGCTGTGATTTCCCTGAGGCTCAGTCCTGCTCCTTGATCTGACCGCTGCTGTCGATCACGAGCCGCACCGGCTTGCCGTTCTTCATCGCTTTCGCCGTGATGCCCTCGGCCGTCGACTTGACGTCGCTGACATTCGCGTAGCCGGCGGCCTGAAGCTTCGCGACCAACTCGTCCTGCGTCATGGCACGGGCGGGCACGGCGGTGCCCGCGATCGCGAGCGCAAGGATGAGGTGGAAGAGTTTTCGCTTCTGCATGGTCGTTCTCCTGGTTGTGTTGTGCTGCCCCAGGTTCTTCGGATGCGCGGCTGTCAGTTCAGATAACGCCCGGCAGCCGCACTTGGACGTCCGCGATGCAGGTTGATGCGAGGATGCCAGGCATCCTCGCACCGAACCGGACGGTCATCGCCGTCACGGCTTCACCTTGCTGGTCGGCCAGTTGTGGGTTTCCCTCGTCGCATCGCGGCACCAGCGATAGAAGGCGTCGTAGAGCAGCATCCCGGCGCTCAACTGTTCGAGGTCGTCGTCGAACATCCGCGACAGGCCGAGCGAGGCGGCAAGCAGCCCGGGCGCCTCCGGCGAGAGCTCGAGCCGCGCGGTGTCCGCCGCCCGCACCATCGTCGCGAGCCGCTCCAGCGCCGGCGTCGAGAGGCCGAATTCCTTGACCATCACGTCAAGGGTGCAGAGCTCGCCGCGATGGCTCCAGAACACGTTCTCGATATCGAACGGCGTGGCGTCGAACCGTTCGGCGACGGCCTCGACCTCCGCTGATGCGACGAACAGGAACACAGCCGCGGGATCGACAAAGCGCCGGATCAGCCATGGACAGGCGATGCGATCGATCTTCGGCCGCGATCGCGTCACCCAGACGGTACGGCCCCGTCCGTCACGTTGCGGAATCTTGTCGGCGGGAATCGTCGGAAGCTCCGCTTCCTTCCAGGCGAGGTGGCCGCCCTCGAGGACTTCGGCCGCAATGTTGTTGCAGCGGAGCCAGGCGGCGGCGCCTTCGCTGAGCTTCTGTCCCTTCTGGCAGACGATCACCACGGATTGGCCGGTGAGGCCGGGAGCCCAGTCCTGAACGTCGCGATGGGAGTGCCTGACAGCGCCCGGGATCAAACGCGGGTCGGCGGCGAAATCCTCATCGATACGAACGTCGACGAGGGTCGGCGCCTTGGCGGTGCCGATGAGACGAGACAATTTTTCTGATGAGATCGATGTGTATGACGACATGGTGCGTCCTTGGTGAACAGGACGCGATTCTTGGGCATGTCGCCTCGCGGGGAGATCGCACATCCCCGTGCTTCGAATTAAGACCTTGTGCCGATCGATGTCAACCTGAGTGCGCCGCCGTCATCGACGAAACGTCCAGGTCACTGTCACGAACATTTCACCTGCGCGGTTAGGAACAATATCTCGGGTGCAGCGCAAGGCTCGCCGCGAGACACAGACACTGTCGCGATTGCTGCGATCTAGAAGCCGCAATCCCTGAATTGCTTTGCGCCGGGGCGAAATCGCGAGCCGACCTCAACGAAGTCCACGTCCAGGCACTGGTTGCCCCGACGGAACGCGCCGACGCCATCGCACCGGAGATATTCCAGGTTGATCCGCCAGCGCTTCTCGCGAGGCGAATAGGTTGCGAAGTCGTGTTGGGCGCTGGCTGGTCCTCGGCAAATCCCCGCGATGTATTGCCGGACCTCGGTCGGCAGGTCGTCGATGTGATCGGAATTCCAGGGGCCGTCATTGTGCCCGATGCTGCTCTTGGACATGGCGGCCAGTGCGCTCGAAAGCAGAATCGGGATGGCCAACATCAGGATGTGGAGTTTCATGTGACGCCTCCCTTCCGTGGTCTCGCTAGTCCTGCTCTTGAATTGACCGTGTTCAATGCCGTCCGTGCGGCAAACCCCAGGTAAGCCATGCCATCGGCGTAAGCTCCGCCAGCTTCCCCGCGCCACTGCCGGGCGCGGAGCGCATTGACTCATATAGGGTACCCCCCTATATTATAGAAATGTCGCACACGATCACGCACAAGTCCAAGCTCGTCGGCCGGGTTCGCCGCATCAAGGGTCAGTTGGAGGCCGTCGAGCGGGCACTGGAGTCCGAGATCGGCTGTGCCGACGTGTTGATGCTGGTGGCCTCGGTTCGCGGCGCCATCAACGGCCTCACCGCGGAACTGCTCGAGGATCACATCCGCCATCACGTGGTGGATCCTGCCCGGGAAACGGATCCCGAGAAGGCGCAGGGCGCCGCGGATCTGATCGACGTCGTTCGTACCTATTTGAAGTGAAGCACATGACCGATCTGTCTCAACTGCTCCAGCAGAGCAGCGCGCATGCATGGCTGTTCATACCCAGTGCGATCCTGCTCGGCGCACTGCACGGCCTCGAGCCCGGCCACTCCAAGACGATGATGGCGGCCTTCATCGTCGCGATCCGCGGCACGGTGGCGCAGGCGGTGCTGCTTGGCCTGTCGGCCACGATTTCGCACACGGCCGTCGTCTGGACCGTCGCGCTGGCGGGGCTGCATTTCGGCCAGCAATGGTCCGGCGAACGCAGCGAAGCCTGGCTGCAACTGGTGTCGGCTGCGATCATCATCGCGATCGCAGCCTGGATGGCCTGGCGCACCTGGCGCGAGCAGAATGGCGAACACGACCATCACCATGATCACGATCATCACCATCACGACGAAACCCGCCAATTGACCCTGGCCGGGCAGCCGCTGTCGCTCGAAGTCTACGAGGATGGCGTGCCGCCGCGCTGGCGGCTGCGCAGCGAGGCCGGGGCGTTGCCGGCGGCCGGCGAGGTTGAGGTCGTGACGATCCGCCCCGACGGCAGCGAGCAGCATTTTCGCTTCACCGAGCGGGACGGCTATCTCGAGAGCATCGATGAAATTCCGGAGCCGCACGCCTTCAAGGCGCGCGTCTCGGTGCGGGCGGACACGGCGGAGGTCCTGTTCGAGGAGCATGACCATGCGCATATGGATCTCGGCGACGAGGACGATGCACATGCCCGCGCGCACGCCGCCGATATCCGCAAGCGCTTTGCCGGACGCACCGTCACGACGGGACAGATCATTCTGTTCGGCCTGACCGGCGGGCTCATTCCATGCCCGGCGGCGATCACCGTGCTGCTGCTCTGTCTCCAGCTCAAGCAGTTCAGCGTCGGCTTCGTGCTGGTGCTCTGCTTCGGCATCGGGCTTGCGATCACCATGGTCTCGGCCGGTGTTGCGGCCGCGCTAAGCCTTCGCCACGTCGAGCGTCATTGGGGCGGCTTCAGCCGCTTTGCCCAACGCGCCCCCTACGTGTCCGTCGTGCTGATCGTGCTGGTCGGCCTCTATACGGGCTGGTCGGGATGGCACGGGATCATGGCCTGATCCGGCATCGGCATCCGATCCGCGTCATCCCATTTCCATCTTGAAAGCTGCGCGCGGTGGTCTAGAGTCCCTCCCACGGGGACCAGGCAGACTCCCGGTGAGACTTCGGTCCAAGCTCTGCGCGACACTCAACGTCGTGGAGCTTTCATATGGACACCGAACAGCACACATCTCATCGTTCCAAGATTGCGATCCTGTGGCGCGGCGATGCCGCGTCGCGCAGCGATGCGACGCCGCAGAACAGCCGTTTCGTTCGCGTCTTCGAAGCGCTCGAAGCCTCCGGCATCGAGGCCGTTCCCGTCGTCTATGACGAGACTTTCGCCGAATCCGTTCGCGACCAGTTGCTGACAATGGACGGCGTCCTCGTCTGGGTCGATCCGATCCATCAGGGCAAGACGCGCACAGCGCTCGATCCGCTGCTGCGCGAGGTCGCGGCCAAGGGGCCGATGAAACGTCCATGGGTCAGCGCGCATCCGGACGTCATCCTCAAGATGGGCGTCAAGGACGTGCTCTACCGAACCCGTCACCTGGGCTGGGGTGCCGACACGCATCGCTACGCCAGCGCGGACACCTTCCGTGCCGAATTCCCGTCGCGGCTACGCGCAAGCGGGCCCCGCGTGCTCAAGCAGAACCGTGGCAACGGCGGGCAGGGCGTCTGGAAGGTCGAGGCCTTGTCGGATGCGGATACAACGGTTCGCGTGCTCCACGCACTGCGCGGCAGCCAACCCGAAGAGATTCCGCTGGAGGTCTTCATGGCGCGCTGCGAGCCGTATTTCGGGTGGGGCGGCTGCATCATCGATCAGGCATTCCAGCCGCGGCTGCCCGAGGGCATGATCCGTTGCTATGTGAGCGGAGCGAAGGTCGCGGGCTTCGGACACCAGTTGATCAAAGCCTTGATCCCGCCGCCGCCGCAAGGTCCGGATTCGCCGGAAGCCCAGCCCGGACCGCGCATCATGCACGGCCCCGACGCTCCGCAATTCCAGGCGCTGCGAAGGCTGATGGAGGACGAATGGATCCCGCAACTGATGCAGGTGCTGACGATCGATGACGCGTCGCTGCCGGTGATCTGGGACGCGGATTTCCTCTACGGTCCGCGCGATGCTGACGGTGCCGACAGCTACGTGCTCTGCGAGATCAACGCGAGCTCGTGCTTCGCGATCCCCGACGAGGCGCCGGCCGCGATTGCGCGGACGGTGCGGGAGCGGATTCGTCGGACGATGGAGAGCGATGCCGCACGATAGCGCGACTTCCTCCATCGTCATTCTCCGGTGCGCAATTGCGCACCTGAGGGCTCGCGAAGCGAGAGCCCGGAATCCATCTCACCACGCGTTCTACGGCTTGATGGATTCCGGGCTCAGCCCTACGGGCTGCCCCGGAATGACGGGTGATGGAGTTTGCGCCCCTGCCACTGAATGCGGACGCATGCCCATGACACAGCGGCGGAGCCACAAACTCGCTGTCGTCCCTGCGAACGCAGGGACCCATAACCACAAATGGTCATTGTTGTGTGATGGCGGAACGACGAGCCCCGTTCACAACACGGGCCGCGGAGTATGGGTCCCTGCTTTCGCAGGGACGACAGGGCCACCTACTTCGCCCGCATCGCCTCAGGCGTATCGGGCTGCGCGGACGGATGCGCTTTCGCAAACGCCGGCAGCGCCATCGCGGTGTCGTGGATGCGCTTCACGGTCGGCCAGGGCGACAGACTGATCTGCTGGTTGATCGCCGCCGTGACGTGGCCGACCAGGCAGATGTCGGCGACGGTCGGCGCATCGCCGTGGCAGAACTGGCCGGTGGACTTGTGGCCGGCGAGGTGGCCCTCGAGCGCCGCCAGCGTTTCCACCGTCCAGTGCCGCCGCCAGGCGCCCTGCTGGCTGTCGCGCAGGTCCAGCTCGCGGTCGAGATAGCGGCGCACGCGGGGCGTCAGCAGCGGATGGCCTTCGCAGGCGACGATTAGCGCCAGGGCGCGCACCCGGGCGCGGCCGAGCGGATCGGCCGGCAGCAGCGGCGGGCTCGGATAGGTCTCGTCGAGATAGTCGATGATCGCGAGCGACTGGAACAGCACGGTGCCGTCGTCGGTCACCAGCGCCGGCAGCGCCATCTGCGGATTGATCTTGCGATAGGCATCGGCGCGATGCGCGTCCGCATCGAGATCGACGAGCACGATGTCGGCCGGCACGCCCTTGAGGTTGAGCGCGATCCGCACCCGAAAGCTCGCCAGCGATCGCCAGAAGGAGAAGAACTGCATGGAGTGCACTCCGCATTCTTCCCCTCTCCCCTTGTGGGAGAGGGTGCATAGGCGGCCTTCGGCCGCCGTCTTCAAATGAAGGACGCCGATGCTGCGCATCGGCTATGGCGGTAGCATCGCGGACGGGTGAGGGGTCTGCGTCCGTGGATAGAGACCCCTCATCCGTCGCGGACGATGTCCGCGACACCTTCTCCCACAAGGGGAGAAGGGAAGGAAGAGCTACCCCGCCCCCACCTTCTTCTTCCGCCAGGCCAGATGCACCGCGCAGGTGCAGCCTTGCGGATGCGAAGCCAGTTCCGCGTCGTTGGCAGGCGTAGCGGCGGGCGCGATGGCCTGGCCCTTGGCCCCGTCCTGCGACGGGATGTAGTTCAGCACCGGTGCGAGCCAGCGCTCGATCTCGGCGACGGTCATGGCCTTGCGCGCGGCATAGTCCTCGACCTGGTCGCGCTCGATCTTGCCGACGCCGAAATAGAAGCTTTCGGGATGCGAGAAATACAGGCCCGAGACCGACGAGCCCGGCCACATCGCATAGCTCTCCGTCAGCTTCACGCCGGCGGTGTTCTCGGCATCGAGCAGCGCGAACAGCGTCCGCTTCTCGGTGTGGTCGGGTTGCGCCGGATAGCCGGGCGCCGGGCGGATGCCGTCATACTTCTCGAGGATCAGTTCGTCCGCCGAGAACGTCTCGCCGGGCGCATAGGCCCAGAACTCCTTGCGCACGCGCTGGTGCATGCGCTCGGCAAAGGCCTCGGCCAGACGATCGGCCAGCGCCTTGCACAGGATCGAGGAGTAGTCGTCATTGGCGTTCTTGAACCGGTCGGCGACCGCGTCCTCGCCGATCCCCGCCGTGACGACGAAGCCGCCGATATAGTCGGGCACGCCGGTGTCTTTCGGCGCGACGAAGTCGGACAGCGCGGCGTTGAAGCGGCCCTCGCGCTTCTCGAGCTGCTGGCGCAGCGTGTGGAAGGTCGCGATCTTCTGCTTCCGCGTCTCGTCGGCATAGACCTCGACGTCGTCGCCGACGGCGTTCGCGGGCCAGAAGCCGATCGTGGCACGCGCGATGAACCATTTCTCGGCGATGATCGTGTCAAGCATCTTGCGCGCGTCGGCATAGAGCGAGCGGGCGACTTCGCCGACCTTGGGATCGTCGAGGATCGCCGGGAAGCGGCCGGTCAACTCCCAGGTCTGGAAGAACGGCGTCCAGTCGATGTAATCCGCGAGCTCGGCGAGATCGTAGGCGTCAAAACTCTTCAGCCCGAAGAAGGCCGGCTTCTTCGGCGGCACGGCTGCAAAGTCGATCGCGACCTTGTTGGCGCGGGCGTCGTTGAGCTTCAGCCGCTTCTTGTCGGCCTGGGCGCGGAAATGCGCCGTCGAGATTTTTGCGTATTCGGCCCGCACCTCGGCGGCATAGGCCTGTTTCTTCTCGGCCGATAGCAGCGAGGAGGCGACGCCGACGGCGCGGCTCGCGTCGTTGACATGCACGACCGGGCCGCCCGGATAGTTCGGATCGATCTTCACCGCGGTGTGCACACGGCTGGTGGTGGCACCGCCGATCAGAAGCGGCACGTTCATGCCCTGCCGTTCCAGCTCGCCGGCGAGGAAGCTCATCTCGTCGAGCGAGGGCGTGATCAGGCCGGACAGGCCGATGATGTCGGCGCCCTCGGCCTTCGCAGTCTCGATGATCTTGTTGGCGGGCACCATGACGCCGAGGTCGATGACCTCGAAGTTGTTGCACTGGAGCACGATGCCGACGATGTTCTTGCCGATGTCGTGGACGTCGCCCTTGACAGTCGCGAGCACGATCTTGCCCGCGGCGTTGCGGCCGCCGGTGATGCCATTGGCAAGGTTGCGCGCCTTCTCTTCCTCCATGAACGGCATCAGATAGGCGACAGCCTGCTTCATCACGCGCGCCGACTTCACGACCTGCGGCAGGAACATCTTGCCGTCGCCGAAGAGGTCGCCGACCACGTTCATGCCGGCCATCAGCGGCCCCTCGATGACGTCGAGCGGGCGGGTCGCGTTCTGGCGGGCGGCCTCGGTATCGGCCTCGATGTACTCGGTGATGCCGTGCACCAAAGCGTGCGACAGCCGCTTCTCGACCGGCCATTCGCGCCAGGCGAGATCCTGCTCCTTGGTCTGCTTCTCCTTGCCGCGGAATTTCTCGGCGAGCGCCAACAGCCGCTCGGACGCGCCGGGATCGCGGTTGAGGATGACGTCCTCGCAGGTCTGGCGCAGCTCGGGGTCGATGTCGTCATAGACGATCATCTGTCCTGCATTGACGATGCCCATATCCATGCCGGCATGGATCGCGTGATACAAGAATACCGAGTGCATCGCCTCGCGCACCGGCTCGTTGCCGCGGAACGAGAACGACAAATTGGAGACGCCGCCGGAGATGTGGGCACCCGGCAGGTTCTGGCGGATCCAGCGCGTCGCCTCGATGAAGTCGACGCCGTAATTGTTGTGCTCCTCGAGGCCGGTCGCGATCGCGAAGATATTCGGATCGAAGATGATGTCCTCGGGCGGGAAGTCGAGCCGGTTGACCAGGATGTCATAGGCGCGCTTGCAGATCTCGGTCTTGCGCGCGAACGTGTCGGCCTGGCCGGTCTCGTCGAACGCCATCACCACCACGGCGGCGCCGTGGCGCTTGGCGACCGTGGCCTCGTGCAGGAATTTCTCCTCGCCTTCCTTCATCGAGATCGAGTTCACGATCGGCTTGCCCTGGATGCACTTCAGGCCGGCCTCGATGACGTGGAACTTGGAGGAATCGACCATGACAGGCACGCGGGCGATGTCGGGCTCGGCGGCGACGAGGTTGAGGAACGTCACCATCGCGGCTTCCGAATCAAGGAGGCCTTCGTCCATGTTGACGTCGATGACCTGGGCGCCGTTCTCGACCTGGTCGCGCGCGACCTGAAGCGCTGCGGTGTAGTCGCCCGCGGTGATTAGCTTGCGGAAGCGTGCCGAACCGGTGACGTTGGTGCGTTCGCCGACGTTCACGAACGGGATTGCGTCGGTCAGCGTGAACGGCTCGAGGCCGGAGAGCTTGAGCCGCGGTTCGATCTCAGGCACGACGCGCGGCTTGTGCGGAGCGACTGCCCTGGCGATCGCGCCGATATGGTCGGGCGTGGTGCCGCAGCAGCCGCCGACGATGTTGACGAGGCCGGCTGCGGCGAACTCGCCGATCAAGCGCGCCATGTATTCCGGCGTCTCGTCATACTGGCCGAACTCGTTGGGCAGGCCGGCGTTCGGATAGGCACACACAAGCGTGTCGGCGACGCGGCCAATGTCGGCGATGTGCGCACGCAGATCCTCGGCGCCGAGCGCGCAGTTGAAGCCGATCGTGATCGGCCTGGCATGCCGCACCGAATGCCAGAATGCCTCCGGCAACTGGCCGGAGAGCAGGCGGCCGGACTTGTCGGTGATGGTGCCGGAAATCATCACGGGCACGTCGATGCCGCGCTCCTCGATGATCTCGGCGATCGCATACAGCGCCGCCTTGGCGTTCAGCGTGTCGAAGATGGTCTCGACCAGCAGCAGGTCGGCGCCGCCATCGAGCAGGCCCTTGGCCTGTTCGCCATAGGCCTTGCGCAGATCGTCGAAGGTCACTGCGCGATAGCCGGGATTGGAGACGTCCGGCGAGATCGAGGCGGTGCGGTTGGTCGGGCCGAGCGCGCCGGCGACAAAGCGTTGCTTGCCGTCTTCGGCCGACACCCGCTCGGCGGCGGCGCGGGCGAGCCGGGCACCTTGCAGGTTCAGCTCATAGGCGAGATCCGACATGTCGTAGTCGGCCTGCGCGATCGAGGTCGAGGAGAAGGTGTTGGTCGCGACGATGTCGGCACCGGCACGCAAATAGGCGGCGTGGATGTCCGTGATCGCCTCGGCCTGGGTCAGGATCAAGAGATCGTTGTTGCCCTTGATGTCGCGGTGGAAGTCCGCAAAGCGCGCGCCACGGAAGGCGGCCTCGTCGAACTGCAGGCCCTGGATCATCGTGCCCATGGCGCCGTCGAGCACCAGGATGCGCTCACGGGCAGCCGCGAGCAAAGCGGTACGCTTCGCAGAAACAGGAATGGTCATGGATCAGGCAGCTTTCTGGGCACCGTTCGGCCGGATGCCGAGCAGGTGGCTGATCGCGAACACGAGGTCCGCGCGGTTCATGGTGTAGAAGTGGAAGGTGTCGACGCCGTGCTTGAACAGCTTCTGCACCTGGCCGGCGGCGACGGTGGCCGCGACCAGCTTGCGGGTCTCGGCGTCGTTGTCGAGGCCCTCGAACTTCTCGGCGAGCCAGTCCGGCACGCTGGTGCCGGCGCGGGTGACGAAATTGCGGGCCTGCTTGAAATTGTGCATCGGCATGATGCCCGGCACGATCGGAATCTCGATGCCGCGCGCCCGCACCCTGTCGACATAGCGATGGTAGAGGTCGTTGTCGAAGAACACCTGGGTGATCGCGCGCGTCGCGCCGGCGTCGACCTTGGCCTTCAGCGTGTCGATGTCGGCGTCGAAGTCCGTGGCTTCGGGATGCTTCTCGGGATAGGCGGACACCGAGATCTCGATGTCGGCGTGGCGCTTCTTGATGCCGGCGACGAGCTCGGCCGAGCTCTGGTAGCCGTCGGGATGAGTGAAGTAGGGTGTGCCGATGCCGCCGGGCGGATCGCCGCGCAGCGCCACGATGTGGCGGACGCCGACCTCATGGTAGCGGTCGACGATGTCGTCGATCTCGCTGCGCGAGGCGCTGACGCAGGTCAGATGCGCGGCCGGCAGCAGATCGGTCTCGCGCAGGATGCGGCTGATGGTCGAATGGGTGCGCTCACGGGTCGAGCCACCGGCGCCGTAGGTGACCGAGACGAAGTTCGGCGTCAGCGGCGCCAGGCGATTGATGGTCTCCCAGAGATTGCGCTCCATCTCCTCGGTCTTCGGAGGGAAGAATTCGAAGGAGATTTTCGGTGCCTTCGGCGTACGCTGGCCGTTCGGCACGGAGGAAATGATCTCGGTCATGATACGCAAAGGCTCCGCAACTGGAGGGCAGACGTCCGGCCTTGATATGGAGGCCCCAAGATAGGCCAAACGGGTGGGCTAAAACAGCCCATCGGATATGGGAAATTGCCCATTGTCAGCAAAGAAGCGGAAAAAATGGACTGCGGGGCACGCGCGATGGGCGGTGGCGCGTTCCGTCGTTTGAGTTCATAATATATTGAAATATATGTAATAAATATCAAATCGGCAGTGGGTGAGATGTTGGAATGAAGTGTGGGCAAACCGTTATTTCAATGAATCGTCTTCTTTTGTCCCAAAAGTCCGGCGGCGCCGACATCGGCCTTCCGTTGCGGGACTGGTCTGCGTGGTCGGGGACTTTGTCGCCTCGTGACGTCACACTAGGTTGACGGCCATGATCCCGCTCTCCGTCCTCGACCTCTCCGTCGTCACCACCGGCACAAAGCCCGCCGCTGCGCTGCGCAACAGCATCGATCTGGCGCGCCATGTCGATGGCCTCGGCTATGTCCGCTACTGGCTCGCCGAGCACCACAACCTCGCCTCCGTCGCGAGCCCGGCGCCCGATCTGATGATCGGGCAGATCGCGGCGGTGACGCAGCACATCCGCGTCGGCTCCGGCGGCGTGATGCTGCCCAACCATGCGCCGCTTGTCGTTGCCGAGCGCTTCAAGATGCTGGAGGCGCTGTTTCCCGGCCGCATCGATCTCGGCCTCGGCCGTGCGCCCGGCACCGACGGTGCCACCGCCTATGCGCTGCGCAGCCGGCTCGATCGCCGCGAGGGCGACGACTTCCTCGAACGGCTGCACGAGCTGACGTTGTGGGAGACGCGCGATTTCCCGGCCGGTCATCCCTACAACAATGTGGTGGCGATGCCCGACGATTCGCCGCTGCCGCCGATCTGGCTGCTCGGTTCGAGCGACTATTCCGCCGAGCTCGCGGCGCAGGTCGGGATGGGCTTTGCGTTCGCGCATCATTTCGCCACTCACGACGCGATCGCGGCGATGACCAATTATCGTGCGCATTTCAAGCCGTCGGGCTGGCGCGCGACGCCGCAATCGATCCTGGCGGTCGCCGTGGTGACGGCGGAGACCGATGTGGAAGCCGAGCGGCTAGCGATGTCGATGGATCTCAACCGGCTGCGCCGCGACCGCGGCCAGTATCTGCCGCTGCCGAGCGTCGAGGAGGCAGAGGCCTATCCCTACACTGATGCCGAGCGCGCCTCGATCGCCCGCAACCGCGCGCGACTTTTCGTCGGCAGTACCGCTACCGTGATGACCAAGCTGGAGCCGCTGATTGCGGCGACGCAGGCAGACGAATTGATGGTGATCACCGCGGTTTACGATCACGCGGCGCGGAAGAAGTCCTACAGCCTGCTTGCCGAGGCGTTCGGGCTTGCGAGGAGGGCCGCCGCATAACAATCGTCGTCCCGGCCTGCGCCGGGACGACGGATGGGAAGACTACTTCGCGCTCAGCTTAGTCCTGCGTCTCGCTGAAGGTCGCGCGGAACGGGTTGCCGGGATAGACGCCGAGGATGCGGAATTCGCGCGAGAAGAACTTCAATTCCTCCAGCGCAAAGGCGAGCCCGCGGTCGTCGGGGTGGCCGTCGACATCGGCGTAGAATTGCGTGGCGAAGAAATTGCCGTCGACCATGTAGCTTTCGAGCTTGGTCATGTTGACGCCGTTGGTGGCGAATCCGCCCAGTGCCTTGTAGAGCGCGGCGGGCAGGTTGCGAACCCGGAAGACAAAGCTCGTGACCAGCGGCCCCGAGCCCTGCGCTGCCCATTTGGCCTCGCGCGCCAGCACCACGAAGCGGGTGGTGTTGTGCGCCTCGTCCTCGATGTCCTCGGCGAGAATGTTGAGGCCATAGATATCGGCAGCGAGGCGCGAGGCGATCGCGGCCACGCTCTTGTCGCCGCGTTCGGAGACATCGCGGGCGCTGCCGGCGGTATCGCCGGCGACGATCGGCTTGATGCCGAGCTTGCGGATCGTGCGCCGGCACTGGCCGAGCGCCTGGACATGGCTTTCCACGCTCTTGATGTCGGCGAGCTTGACGCCCTTGATCGCCATCAATTGGTGGCGGATCGGCAAAAACCATTCGCCGACGATGAACAGGCCCGAAGCGGGCAGCAGATGATGGATGTCGGCGACCCGGCCGGCGACCGAATTCTCGATCGGGATCATGCCGAGATCAGCCTCGCCCGAGGAGATCGCGGCCAGCGCGTCCTCGAAGGTCGGGCAGGGCATCGGCTCGGCGTCGGGATAGGCCTCGACGATCGCGATGTGGGAATTGGCGCCAGGCTCGCCCTGGAACGCGATTTTCAGCTTCTTGGTCATGGGTGGCCTTTTACCAGCCGCTCAGGCTTTGGAAAGGATGCTGCGGGCGGTTTCGAGGTCTGCCGAGGTGTCGACGCCGCGAGGAACGGTGTCGACGATGGTGATGTCGATCCGCATTCCGGCCTCGAGCGCACGCAATTGCTCGAGCTTTTCCTGCAACTCCAGCGGCGAGGGCGGCAGCCGCACGAACCGCTCCAGCGCGGGGCGGCGGTAGGCGTAGAGCCCGATATGATGGTAGCGCGGTCCGTCGCCATGCGGCGCCGTGGCGCGCGTGAAATAAAGCGCCCGCAACCGGTTGGCGCCGATCGGGGAGCCGACGGCCTTGACGACGCTGGGGGCCCGATCCTCCTCCTCGGTATGAATCTGCGAGGCCAGGGTCGAGATATCGACCGCGGGATCGTCGAGCGCCGGCATCACGCTGCGGATGGTCTCGGGCGTGATGGTCGGGAAATCGCCCTGCAGGTTGACCACGATCTCGGCGCGGCCGTCCGGATCGAGGATCGTCATCGCTTCATGGATCCGGTCCGAGCCGGACGGATGATCGGGGCGCGTCATCACCACTTCGCCGCCGGCGGCCTTCACGGCGCTCGCGATCTCGGCCGTGTCGGTGGCGACGGCAACCCGGCCGATCCCGG
>NZ_JACMYO010000034.1 GCF_020889685.1 Bradyrhizobium oropedii | reverse complement strand
CGCCGCACCGCTGACCGATGTCGCCGTCATCGCGCGGCGGCTCGACGCAGTCACCGCCTTCGTTGCAGACTCAGCCGCGCGCGAGGACATCCGCACCGTGCTGCGCGCGGCGCCCGACATGTCGCGCGCGCTGGCGCGGCTCTCGGTCGGCCGCGGCGGTCCGCGCGATCTCGCCAGCCTGCGCGACGGCATCCTTGCCGCCGACCAGGCGCTGGAGCTGCTGGCGCAGCTTGCCGATCCGCCGGCCGAGGTTTCGACGGTGATGGCGGCGCTCCAGCGCCCCTCGCGCGACCTGGCGCGAGAATTCTCCCGCGCACTCTCCGAGCAACTGCCACTGATCAAGCGCGACGGCGGCTTCGTCCGCGAAGGCTATGAGGCCGCGCTCGACGAAAGCCGCAATCTTCGCGATGCATCGCGTCTCGTCGTCGCCGCGATGCAGGCGCGCTATGCCGAGGACACCGGCATCAAGACGCTGAAGATCCGGCATAACAACGTGCTCGGCTATTTCGTCGAGGTCACCGCGCAGCACGGCGACAAGCTGTTCGCGCCGCCGTTGAATGCGACCTTCATCCACCGCCAGACGCTGGCCGGGCAGGTCCGCTTCACGACTGCGGAGCTCGGCGAGATCGAGGCCAAGATCGCCAATGCCGGCGAGCGCGCGCTCAATCTCGAGCTCGAGATCTTCGAGCGCTTGAGCGCGATGGCGCTCGCGGCCAGCGACGATCTGCGCAACGCCGCGCATGCCTTTGCGATGCTCGACGTCGCGACCTCATTGGCCAAGCTCGCGATCGACGACAATTACGTGCGGCCCGATGTCGACGGCTCGCTCGGCTTTGCAATCGAGGGCGGACGGCATCCAGTCGTCGAGCAGGCGCTGAAGCGCGACGGCCAGCCGTTCATCGCCAATGCCTGCGATTTGTCGCCGGCGCCTGCACAGAAATCCGGCCAGCTCTGGCTGATCACCGGCCCGAACATGGCCGGTAAGTCGACCTTCCTGCGCCAGAACGCGCTGATCGCACTCCTTGCTCAAATTGGCAGCTATGTGCCGGCGTCGCGGGCGCGGCTCGGCATCGTCGACCGGCTGTTCTCGCGCGTCGGCGCCGCCGACGATCTGGCGCGCGGCCGCTCGACCTTCATGGTCGAGATGGTCGAGACCGCCGTGATCCTCAATCAGGCCAGCGAACGGTCGCTGGTCATCCTCGACGAGATCGGCCGCGGCACTGCGACCTTCGACGGCCTTTCGATCGCCTGGGCCGCGATCGAGCATCTGCACGAGAGCAACCGCTGCCGCACGCTGTTTGCCACCCACTATCATGAACTGACGGCGCTCTCGGCCAAGCTGCCGCGGATGTTCAACGCCACGGTGCGGGTCAAGGAGTGGCAGGGCGACGTCGTGTTCCTGCACGAGGTGCTGCCGGGCTCCGCCGACCGCTCCTACGGCATCCAGGTCGCAAAGCTCGCCGGCCTGCCGCCCGCCGTGATCACGCGCGCCAAATCGGTGCTGGCGAAACTCGAAGCCCAGGACCGCGGCCAGACTGCGCGCGCGCTCGCCGATGACCTGCCGCTGTTCGCCGTCCCCTCCCGCGCCGCCGCTGAGGACAATCCGCCGAGCGAAGCAGATCTGCTGGTCGAGGCACTGAAGGCGCTGCATCCCGACGAAATGTCGCCGCGCGAGGCGCTGGATGCGCTCTATGCGCTGCGGGCGAAGCTGCCGAAGGGGTAGCAGGTGCCGTAGAGTGGGTTAGCGAAGCGTAACCCACCGCTTTTCTCACCGCGGCAACAGAAGATGGCGGGTTACGCCTTCGGCTAACCCACCCTACGTTTTCACGGCTTTCCTCCGCCCGATCTGCCACAGCGCCAGATTCCAGAGGATGCAGGTGGCGAGTGCGCAGCTCAGGCCTACGGCTGAGCCAAATTGCGCGACCGCGACATGCAGCACGGCAATCCCAAGGCCGAAGCCGAGCAGGCCCCAGGCGCTGTTGGCGAGCACGGCGGCGGTGGCGGGGCCGCCGATCCGCGGATGCAGGATCAGCATCATCGAGGAGAACACGATCGGAAACAGCGCGATCACGCCGGTGACGCGCGGGCCGACCCAGGTCGAGGCTGTGACGACCGTGCCGACCAGGCTTGCGACCAAGGCCGCGCGCAGCGGAATGTCGTACCAGCGCCGCGCGATCAGCGGCATCTTGGCGACGTGCCGATACGGCTTCAGCAGCGGAATGCAGATCGCAAACGCAATGGCATTGAGGATCAGCCCGCCGGCCAGCGTCCACGCGAACTGACGGATGATCGTGCCGAGCACGAGCCACAACGCGATCGCGCTTCCCGCGCTGATCCACATGCTGAAGCGCTGCGCCAGCACCGCGTAGGTGAGGCCCATGAAGATCGTCGCCGCATTGACCGGCAGGCTCGACAGCGCGCCCTCGGCGATGAAGGCAGCGTCATGGTCGAGCGCGAGGAAGGTGTAGGACGGCCCGGCCGAGATCGGCAGGGTTGCGATCAGCGCGCCGATCACCGGCCCCGACCGCTCCGTGATGATGGACGCGCTGACCACGAATGCGGCCGCAACCGCCATGCGCAGCACGAGGAGCAGGATGAAGTGGAGTTCAGGGGACATTTTTCCGTCGTCCCGGGCAAGCGGAGCGCGACCCGGGACCCATAACCACGACTGCTAGTGGGGAACGACAGCCGTCGAACAGCAGAATTTCAACGATGGGACACGGCGTATGGGTCCCGGCTCCGTGCGCAACCGCGCACTAGGCCGGGACGACATCGGTGAAAGCCGCTACACCCGCTGCATCGACACCGACACCTTCGGGCCGTTCTTGATGGTCTGATAGACCACGCAATAACGCTCGGTGAGCTTCAGCAACAGATCGAGCTTGTCCTGCGGCGCGTCGGTGCCGACGTCGAAGCGGAGACGGATCTCGCGGAAGCCGACCGGCGCCTCCTTGTCGACGCCGAGCGTCCCGCGGAAATCGAGATCGCCCTCGGCGAACACGTTGCCGACCTTCAGCGGCACCTCGACCGCAGTCGCGACCGATTTCAGCGTGACGCCGGCACAGGCGACCAGCGCTTCCAGCAGCATGTCGCCGGAGCAGAGCTCGAGCCCGGAGCCGCCGGTGGCAGGGTGAAGGCCGGCGACCGCGAGCGCGCGGCCGGTTTCGACCTTGCAGGACAGACTTTCGTTGTCGATCGTGCCCTTGGCCTTCAGCGTGATTACAGCGGCCTGGGGGTCGGTCTTGTAGCGCTCCTTGATCGGAGCCTGCATTACGCGGAGTTCGGCGGAGTCCATGGTCTGCTCCCGGCTATTCTTCTTTATGCCGATGTAAGGCCTTATGGCGCCGATGTCACCACCACATCGCCTCGCCGGCGCTGGATTTGTCCGTGACGTCACGCACCGAACGGTCCAGCGACCGGTCGAGCGCGGTCAGCACGCGGCGCTTGAAGGTGTCGAACAGCTCCGACTTGCGGTCGCGCGGCCGTGCCAGATTGATGGTGATCTCTTCGAACAGCCGGCCCGGCCGCGGCCGCATCACCAGCACGCGGTCGGCCAGCACCACGGCCTCGTCGACATCATGGGTGACCAGGATCAGGGTCGGCCGCGTATCGGCCCAGAGGTCGAGCAGATGGTCCTGCAAATCGCGCCGCGTGAAGGCATCGAGCGCCGAGAACGGCTCGTCGAGCAGCAGCACTTCGGGCTGCGGCACCAGCGCGCGGGCGATCGCGACCCGCTGCGCCTGTCCGCCGGAAAGCTCACGCGGCCAGGCCGCGGCCTTGTCGGCGAGGCCGACGCGGGCCAGCGCCGCGGCGATGCGTTCACGCCTCGCATCGGCCGGGAGATCGGCGAGACCGAAGCCGATATTGTCGGCGACGCTGAGCCAGGGCAGCAGCCGCGGTTCCTGGAAGATGATGCCGATCTCGGCGTGCGGCGACGTAATCACCGCATTGTCGAGCGTCACACTGCCTGTGCTCGCGCGATCGAGCCCGGCGATGGCGCGCAACAGCGTGGACTTGCCGCAACCGGAACCGCCGATGATGGCGATGATCTCGCCGGGCTGGATCTCCGCCGAGAAACGCTCCAGCGCGTGGACGCCGTTCGGATAGGTCTTGCCGACGTCTTTCAGCGCGAGCATCAGGCCCCTCCCCGCGCGCCGAACGCATCCTGCCACCGCAACAGCGGCGCGGCCGCGACCTCGATCAGCCAGTCGGTCAGCTTGCCGAGGATCGCGAAGATCACGATTGCGGCGAGGATCTGCGCCGGCTTGCCGAGTTGCTGGCCATCGAGCAGGAGATAGCCGAGGCCTTCGGATGCGCCGATCAGCTCGGCCGCGACCACGAACATCCACCCCAAACCAAGCCCGACCCGCAGCGCCACCACATAGGCCGGCAGCACCGCCGGCAACAGGATGCGGCGGATCATGGCCGGTCCGGAGAGGCGGAACACCCGGCCGACCTCGACGATCTTGCGGTCGACCGACAGGATCGCGCCCATCACGCCGAGATAAATCGGAAAGAACACGCCGACCGCGATCAGCGCGACCTTCGAGGTCTCGAAGATGCCGAGCCAGAGCACGAACAGCGGCACCCAGGCGAGCGAGGGAATCGCGCGCAGCGCCTGCACCGTCGGATCAAGAAGGCGCTTGGCGAAATCCCAATAGCCGGAGATCGCGCCCATGACGGTGCCGGCGATGACGCCGAGCGCAAAGCCGGCACCGACGCGCCACAGCGTCGCCAGGATATGGCGCGACAGCTCGCCGCTTTTGGCGAGCGCCACGATGGTCTCGAACACCTTTGACGGCGGCGGCACCAGGCGACCATTGGAATAGCCGAGATAGACGACGAGCTCCCAGCCGAGCGCCAGCACGACCGGCACCACGAGCCCGAGCGCCGGCCGCACAACACGCGACCACCGCGCCGGCGCCGCACGCGGCGCGGCCGTCTGTTCCAGCGCGGGCAAGTCAACGGTCATGGCCATAGCAAGAACTATTCTTCGAGGCGGATTGCAAGGTGGGGGTGCCCCCGCTCTCTCCCCACGTCGTCCCGGGCAAGCGAAGCGCGACCCGGGACCCAACCACAGGGCGTGATGATGGAGCAGGCTGGAGCCACAGCGTCGTCTAACAACAAAGCCCTGTGGTTATGGGTCCCGGCTTTCGCCGGGACGACGGAGAGTAATTTGGCGACGGAGCTAATTCGTCGGCAGCGGGATCTGGTCGTCGATCAGCGAATCCAGCGCGGCCTTCACGTCGGTCTTGGCGTCGATCACGCCCGCCTGCTGCAACGCGAGCCCGGCGGCGAGGATCGATTCCCGCTGGGGGCTACCGATCCGGCTGTGGGTCAGCTCGGTGCGCTCCTTGAGCTGCTTGTCGACCACGGCGTCCGGCAGCTTGGTCACCGCGATGAAGGTCTTCTTCAGCTCGTCATAGTTCGCCAGCGAATATTCCCGCGCTTCTTCATAAGTCGCAAGCACGCGGCGGACGATATCCGGATGCGCCTTCAGGAACTCCTCGCGGACATTGAGGATGCCCCAGGTGTTGGCATCGGCCTTGCGGTAGAACAGTTTTGCGCCGTCCTCGACTTCCGCCTGCGCCATCATCGGGTCGAGGCCGGCCCAGGCATCGACGTCGCCGCGGATCAGCGCGGTCTTGCCGTCGGCATGCTGCAACAGCACCGGCGTGATGTCCTTCTCGGTCAGACCAGCGCCGAGCAGCGCGCGGACCAGGAAGATGTGCGGGTCGGTGCCGCGCGTCACCGCGACGCGCTTGCCCTTGAGATCGGCAACCGACGCGATCTTGGAATCCTTTGATGTGACCAGCGCGGTCCATTCGGGGCGCGAATAGACATAGATCGACTTGATCGGATTGCCGTTGATCCGGGCGACCAACGCGGCCGAGCCCGCGGTCGAGCCGAGATCGATCGAACCGGCATTGAGGAACTCGAGCGCCTTGTTGGAGCCGGCCGATTGCACCCAGACGATGCTGATGCCGTCCTTGGCGAATTCCTTCTCCAGCAGGCCCTTCTGCTTCAGGACCATCGACACCGGATTGTAGGTCGCCCAGTCGATCCGAATCTCCTTCAGCGCGTCGGCGGCGAGCGCCGCACCGGGCAGGAATGTCGAGACCGCGAGCAGCGCAGCGAAGGCGCGCCGGGAAAATTTCTGCATTCGTCGATCTCCTCGATCAGATTAAGAAACAATCTTTTATTTCAATGAGTTATCCTTGCGGTCAACGAGAAAATCTCTACCCTTTACGAGATGGCGCGAGAACGATCTTGCTCGAAGCGCCGCCAGGAGAGCATGGAGCTGCTGTCATTATACTTTGGTCCGTGACAGCAACAGCTCCGTCCGATATCGGATGAATGTATGGATAGCGTCGTAGCCGAGGCCCGCCCTGAAGCGGACGATCGTTTCGAGACCGAGCGGATCACCGCGGCGGTCAATGCACTCGCCGAACAGCATGCCGGCCGCGAGGACCAGTTCCGCGCCGCGATGGCGCAGCTGCTCAAGGCCGAGCTGATCGCGGCGCGCACCACGGCGCAGGCGCTGCTGCTGAAGGACCGCCACGGAAGGCGCTGCGCCGAACGGCTCTGCTTTGTGCAGGACGAGATCATCCGCATCCTCTATGCGGCGGCGACCCGGCATCTCTATCACTCGCCGATCCCCTCCGGCGCCGAACGCATGGCCGTGGTCGCGACCGGCGGCTATGGCCGTGGGTTGATGGCGCCGGAATCCGACATCGATCTGTTGTTCATCCTGCCCTACAAGCAGACCGCCTGGGGCGAGCAGGTCGCCGAAGCCATTCTCTATTGCCTGTGGGACATGGGGCTGAAGGTCGGCCACGCCACGCGCTCGGTCGATGAATCGATCCGCCAGGCGCGCGGCGACATGACGATCCGCACCGCGATCCTGGAAACCCGGTTCCTGACCGGCGACCAGCCGCTCTATGACGAGCTGGTCGAGCGCTTCGACAAGGAAGTGGTGCAGGGCACCGCGGCGGAATTCGTCACCGCAAAGCTCGCCGAGCGCGAGGAGCGGCATCGCCGCGCCGGCCAGTCGCGCTATCTGGTCGAGCCCAACGTCAAGGACGGCAAGGGCGGCCTGCGCGACCTGCACACGCTGTTCTGGATCGCGAAATACGTCTACCGCGTGCGCGAGACCGACGAACTGCTCGAACGCGGCGTGTTCGACGCGCAGGAGTACCGCACGTTCCGCCGTTGCGCCGACTTCCTGTGGTCGGTGCGCTGCAATCTGCACTTCTTCGCCGGGCGCGCCGAGGAGCGGCTGTCGTTCGACATGCAGCGCGAGATCGCGGTCCGCCTCGGCTACACCTCGCATCCCGGCATGCAGGACGTCGAGCGCTTCATGAAGCACTACTTCCTGATCGCCAAGGACGTCGGCGACCTCACCGCGATCCTGTGCGCCAAGCTCGAGGAAGAACACAACAAGCCCGCGCCGGTGCTGAGCCGGATGGTGGCGCGGCTACGGCCCGGCACCAAGCGGCGGCGGGTGGCCGGCAGCGACGACTTCATCGTCGACAACAACCGCATCAATCTCGCCGCACCCGACGTCTTCAAGCACGATCCGGTCAACCTGATCCGGATCTTCCGCCTCGCGCAGCAGAACAACCTCGCCTTCCATCCCGACGCGATGCGTACGGTGACGCGCTCGCTGAAGCTGATCAACACCCAGCTTCGTGACAGCGAGGAAGCCAACCGCCTGTTCATGGAGATCCTGACCTCCGACAACGCGGAGATCGTGCTGCGGCGGATGAACGAGACCGGCGTGCTCGGCCACTTCATCCGCGCCTTCGGCAAGATCGTCTCGATGATGCAGTTCAACATGTACCACCATTATACGGTGGACGAGCATCTGCTCCGCTGCATCGGCTACCTGCAGGACATCGAGCGCGGCGGCAACGACGAGTTCACGGTCGCCAGCGACCTGTTCCGCAAGATCCGGCCCGAGCACCGCCCGGTGATCTATATCGCGACGCTGCTGCACGACATCGCGAAGGGCCGGCCGGAGGATCACTCGATCGCCGGCGCCAAGGTGGCGCGGCGGCTGTGCCCGCGGCTCGGCTTCTCCGCGGCTGACACTGAACTGGTGGCCTGGCTGATCGAGGAGCACCTGACGATGTCGACGGTGGCGCAATCGCGCGACTTGTCGGACCGCAAGACCATCGAGAATTTCGCCGCCGTGGTGCAATCGGTCGAGCAGATGAAGCTGCTGACGATCCTGACCACCGCCGATATCCGCGGCGTCGGCCCCGGCGTGTGGAACGGCTGGAAGGCGCAGCTGTTGCGCACGCTGTATTACGAGACCGAACCGGTGCTGACCGGCGGCTTCTCGGAAGTGAACCGCGCCCAGCGCATTGCGGTGGCGCAGGCCGAATTCCGCCGCGCCTTCACCGAATGGCCGGAGGCGGAGCTCAACGCCTATATCGGCCGGCACTATCCGGCCTACTGGCTCAAGGTCGAACTGCAACGCAAGATCCGCCAGGCGCGCTTCATCCGCGCCAGCGAGCAGGCCGACCACAAGCTGGCGATCAACGTCGGCTTCGACGAGATCCGCGCCGTCACCGAGCTCACGATCCTCGCGACCGACCATCCCTGGCTGCTGTCGATCATCGCGGGCGCCTGTGCGTCTGCCGGCGCCAACATCGTCGACGCGCAGATCTACACCACGACCGACGGCCGCGCGCTCGACACCATCTCGATCTCGCGCGAATACGACCGCGATGAGGATGAAGGCCGCCGCGCCACCAGAATTGGCGAGATGATCGAGCACGTGCTGGAAGGCAAGCTCAGGCTGCCCGAGGCGGTGGCCAAGCGCGCGGTGCGCAGCAAGGCGCGGCCGTTCATCGTCGAGCCCGAAGTGACCATCAACAACCAGTGGTCCGACCGCTACACCGTGATCGAGGTCTCCGGCCTCGACCGGCCCGGCCTGCTCTATCAGCTCACCACCGCGATCTCGAAGCTCAACCTCAACATCGCCTCCGCGCATGTCGCGACCTTCGGCGAACGCGCCCGCGACGTGTTCTATGTCACCGACCTGCTCGGCGCCCAGATCACCGCCCCGACCCGGCAGGCCGCGATCAAGAGCGCACTGCTGCATCTGCTGTCGAGCGAAGACCAGGTGGCGAAGCCGGCGGCGTAAGGCCGTGCTCTTTCCACGTCATTCCGGGGCGCGCGCAAGCGCGAGCCCGGAATCCATTTCACCACAAAATATGCGACCCGATGGATTCCGGGCTCTCGCTTCGCGAGCCCCGGAATGACGCGGTTGGACAGCATCGGAGAAAAACTGAGCCCGGAATCTATCAGGGCTAGAGGGGACTGGATTCCGGGCTCTCTCGGAAGGCTGTTTTCGGACCCGTCTTGCGCGACCCTGGCGTGAGCAGCCATCGCTCCGGTCCGGCAGCCTGCCGGGGCTAACTCCTGTGTGCCTACGATCCTGGACCTGCTTGCGCATGCTGCACCGCCAGGCTCGCCCCCAACCAGGCCAGGTAGCTCGCCTGACAGACCACAACGCCCAAATCGAAGACGTCGAGCATATCGATCCGGGAATTGTCGGCCGGCACGCTCGCGACTTGCTTGCCACCATCGATAACGGACGGCTGGAAGCCGCGGTTGCGTCTCTGACGCATGGCCTCGTGCCCGGCGTCATCGGAGCACAGGATCAAATGCAGGCGCCGATCGGGCGTTTCAATCTCCCGTTCTCTGATTGGCGATTGCCGAAGCCCGGAGACCTCTACCGTCATCGAGTTACCCAATAAGCGTAGTCACGGGACGGAAACTGGCCATTGAACGGAGGTTGATCCGGCCGTTACATTCGGATGGGGACGACATACTTAGGTTTAACCGCAACCTGAACCTGATCAGGTCTGCCGATTGCGCTTTCCGCGCGACCTCATGCCACGCGGGTGGATTGCCAAAAGGCCCGCGCGACGCCGTCCGGACGTCGAGAAAGCTGCTAATGTGCAGTCTGTTAGGAGGGCGACGTTGTCGCCGCTGATGGTAGCGGTCACCTAGCGACGCAGCGCGGCCCGTGATGGCCAAGTGCTACAGCCAAGTGCTGGTCCGATGATGCGCATCCCGACCACAAGGCCCTGGTCGGCCGAGCAATGGCTGCTCGGTGGCATGGTGCTGGCCTTGGCGGCAACCTGCATTGGCCTGCTGCTTGGTCCGCAGCCTCCAACTTCCGCCCATTTGATCGCCCTGGCGCTGCTCGTCGCCTCGCTTGCCGCTGCATTGCTGGTGATGCGTGTGGCGGGCCGCGCCAACCGGCAGATGGAAGCGATATCGCGCGGCCAAGCCGGCGGCGAAGAGCGCGCGATCGAGGCATTGCGGAACAGCGAAGCGCAGTGGAAGGAGGTGTTCGAGCACAACCCGGTCATGTACTTCATGGTCGACGCACCGGGCCTCGTGCTGTCGGTCAACACGTTCGGCGCGGCACAACTCGGCTATACCGTCGATGAATTGCTCGGACAATCCGTGCTGCGGGTTTTTGCCGCCGAAGACCGCGATATGGTCCTGCGCAACGTCGCGGCGTGCCTCGACAATATCGGCCGGACCCACAATTGGGAAATCCGCAAGGTTCGCAAGGACGGCTCAAGGCTTTGGGTTCGTGAGAATGCCAAGGCCGTGCGGCGGCTCGACGGTCAGGTGATCGTCCTGATCGCATGCGAGGACATTACCGAGCGCAAACACGCCGAAAGCGCGCTGCAGCAGAGTGAGATGTACCTGACCGAAGCCCAGCGACTGAGCCACACCGGCAGCTTCGGCTGGCATGTCGCCAGCGGCGAGATCATCTGGTCGGAAGAGACGTTCAGGATCTTCGAATTCGACCGGGTTCCCTCCATCAAGCATGCCACGGTCCTGCAACGTGTCCATCCGGATGATCGCGCCCGCGTGCAACGGACCATCGACCGCGCCTCGCTCGACGGCAAGGACTTCGAGCACGGCTACCGTTTGCTGATGCCCAATGGGGCGATCAAATATGTCCACGCCAGGGCGCACGCGGTGACCAACCTCTCGGGCGACACCGAGTTTATCGGCGCGGTCACAGACGTGACCGCCCGCAAGCGAGCCGAAGCCGAATTGCACGAAGCGCAGACCAACCTCGCGCATGTCACGCGCGTGACGGCACTCGGCGAACTCGCGGCATCGATCGCCCATGAAGTGAACCAGCCGCTTGCCGCCGTGGTCGCCAACGCAGCCGCATGCCTGCGATGGCTCAACCGGGCGGCGCCCGATCTGAACGAAGCGCGCGGAGCCGTCAGGTCGATCATCAGCGATGGCAACCGGGCGGGCGAGATCATCCAGCGCGTCCGCGCATTGGTGAACAAGACGACCGATCAGAAGGCGCCGCTCACCATCAATGAGGCGATCAACGAGGTGATAAGCCTGGTGCAGCATCAGCTGCAGAGCGACCACGTATCCTTGCAGCTGGACCTCGCTCCCGCGCTGCCGCCCGTCGTCGCCGACCGCATTCAGCTGCAGCAAGTCATCCTCAACCTGGTCATCAACGGCATCGAGGCGATGCAGCCGGTCACGGACAGGCCGCGCCAACTCGTGATCCGGACGCGCCATGACGATGCCGGGCAGATCGTGGTCACCGTCAGCGATTGTGGTATCGGCATCGCGACCGAGAATGCCGAGCGGCTGTTCGACGCCTTCTACACCACCAAAGCCAGCGGCATGGGAATGGGGTTGTCGATCTGTCGCTCGATCGTCGAGGCCCACCGAGGCCGGTTGTCCGTGACCGGAAATGTCGGCCCCGGCGCGACATTCCAGTTCACGCTGCCGCTGCGTCAGGAGGATCATGCATGGTGATCCGACGCGCGGCAGCGCCTCATGCAAACGCGGAGGATCCGATCGTGTTCGTCGTCGATGACGACGCGTCGATGCGGGACGCGCTGAGCAATCTCTTCCGGTCCGTCGGCCTGCGAACCGCGGCGTTCGGGTCGGCGCATGAATTTCTCCAGCACAAGCTTCCGGATGTCCCGAGCTGCCTGATCCTGGACATCAGGCTGCCCCGGCTGAGCGGCCTCGACTTTCAGGCGGAGTTGGCCAAGGCCGCCATTCATATTCCGATCATCTTCATGACCGGCCATGGCGATATCCCGATGACGGTGAGGGCCATGAAGGCCGGTGCTGTCGACTTCCTGACCAAGCCGTTCCGCGACCAGGACATGCTGGATGCCGTCACGACGGCGATCGAACGCGACAGAAATCGCCGCGATGATGCCAGGGCGCTCGCAGACCTGCGCACGGCCTTCGCGACCCTGACCCCTCGTGAGCGTCAGATCATGAGCCTCGTCACCACGGGGCTGATGAACAAGCAGGTCGCCGCCGAAATCGGCGTGGCCGAGATCACGGTCAAGATCCACCGCGGGCACATCATGCGGAAAATGGCGGCGAAGTCCTTGCCTGATCTGGTCAGGATGGCACAGACCCTCGGGATCGGGCCGGCATCCGGCGGCGGCGCACAAACCTAAGTATGATTCTCCGGCCCCGGCCGGCGACGCACTGTGGCCCCATGAACGCGCACCCCAGGGGGCCCTGGCCGCTCCAGGAAGAACCTTTCTTGTCCAACCCAGTGATATCAATCGTCGACGATGACGCATCGGTCCGCGCCGCGACCCACAATCTCGTCAGGTCGCTTGGCTACGCGGTCCAGACCTACGCGTCCGCCGAAGAATTCCTGCATTCGCCGCAACTGAATGACACATCCTGCGTGATCGCGGATGTCAGGATGCCGGCGATGAGCGGGCTCGACCTGCAGGCCCATCTGATTGCCGATGGACGGCGCTTTCCGTTCATTTTCATCACGGCATTTTCCGTCGAAGCCGATCGAGCCCGCGCCATGGAGGCGGGAGCGATCTGCTTTCTGATCAAGCCCTTTGACGGAGACGCGCTGATCAGATGCCTCGATGCCGCTCTCGCGCAGCACGGCACCGCGACGAGCGAATGAGTTCACATCGGCTATACGCAAGGATAATGCCGTGAAACATCTGGACAGATTGTGCAGGGATGGCGGTGGCGCGAGATTTCGCATCGTCCGTCGAGACGATCGACGGCATGGACAGCATCAGACAATCTGATTGGCAAATGGCAATTCCTCGGAGGGAGGTCGCCATGCGTGCAGAACCGCGCTGCGCCCAATGTGACAGTGAAGAGCCCAAGATCATCTGCCTGCGCAATCCGGCGGGCGAACGTTACTGCGGACAGCTCTGCCTCTACAAGGGTCAGGAGAACTTCATTCGCTGGCTTTGGCGGGCGAATGCGGAGGCGGAGGCCGCATCATGAGCGGCCGCTGCGGGAACCCGGAATGCAGGCGGCCCTTCGGACTGATCCGCCATAGCTGGCACTTCGAGCAGTTTTGCTCGACCAAGTGTCGCGAAATCTACAAGCGGCAATTGGAACGCAACAAGGCCCATTGGAAGTGGCTCTATCCCTTCGCCAGAACCGGCGCCCCATCGAGAAAACTGATCTGACGACGAGAGCCCACAATGCTCGAAGGAAATCCGATGACGACGGTCGATGCGATGCTGGTAGGAGCGATACTCGCGTGGGTGCCTTCGCTCATTGTATTCCTCTACATCGTGCGCGATCTGCGCAACATGCCGCGCGAGGATCTCGATTGATCGTCTCACTGCGGCTGAGTTCGGCCGCTAGATCTCCACGCCTTCGTGGCGCAGCAGCCAGCGCTTGCGTTCCAGTCCGCCGCCATATTTGACCAGCGAGCCGTTGGCACCGATCAGGCGGTGACAGGGCACGACGACGCTGATCGGGTTGGATCCGTTGGCATGACCGACCGCACGCATCGCCTTCGGGACCTTCAGCTTCGCCGCCAACGCGCCGTAGCTCATGGTGGTGCCGTGCGGAATTTTCGGCAGCGCATGCCAGACCTTCTGCTGGAACGGCGTGCCGGCAACGCGCCATTCGACGTCGGTCAGCCGCGCGAGATCGCCCTTGAAATAATCGGCAAGCGCCTTGCGCATCGCAGCCGGCGCGCTTCCGTCCTGCAGCGTCACGGCACCGTAGTGCAGCCGGAGCAGGTCGAGCATGCGCCCTTCATAGTCGTCCCAGTCGAGCGCGCGCAGCACGCCGTCATCATCGGTCACCAATAGCGCCGTGCCGATCGGCGTTGTGAGGCGGTCGAGATTGAAGGTCTGTGCGGTCTTGCGGTCGGCCATTGTCGTCGCTCTGAATCGCTCGGCATACAATTCACCGCCCGCATGCTAGCGTCCACCCGAATTCCGGGTAGAGCGTTTCCGAGCGAAGGGGACACCGGTCCGCGTGAAGAAAACGCGTCAAAACAAGAATCTTGAGCTTCGGTTCTGATTCAATCAGAACCGAAGCTCTGGGGGGACCGAACATGCTTTGGCTAGCCAATTTTCTGGTCGCGGTGGTGGCCGCGCTGCACATCTATTTCCTCGTGCTCGAGATGTTCCTCTGGACCAAGCCGCTCGGGCTGAAGACCTTTCGCAACTCGATCGAGAAGGCGACCGACTCGGCAGCGCTCGCCGCCAATCAGGGGCTCTACAACGGCTTCCTCGCCGCCGGACTGATCTGGGGCCTCGTGCACGGAAATCCAGCCTTCGCGTTCCAGATCAAGGCATTCTTCCTGCTATGTGTGATCGTCGCCGGCGCCTATGGCGCTGCCACGGTCAGCCGCCGCATCCTTTATGTGCAGGCGGCACCCGCTGCGCTGGCGTTGATCCTGCTTTGGCTGGCCTAACGCGACATCGCGCGCAAGGGCATTGTCTTGCAATGCCCCTGCCCTTCCTCCATCATCCCTGACAACGGTGACATCCGCCGGCCTGAGCTTGCGGACAAGATCACCGGCAACAGGGAGGTCACGGACATGAGGAGCGTGCAATTGCTCGCTGCGACAGCGCTTGCCATCGCGTTGTCGGTTACATCGGCCACCGCGCAGAAGAAATACGACACCGGCGCCACCGACACCGAGATCAAGATCGGCCAGACCGTGCCGTTCTCGGGCCCCGCATCCGCCTATGCCGGCATCGGCAAGACCCAGGCGGCCTATCTCAAGATGATCAACGATCAGGGCGGCATCAATGGCCGCAAGCTGAACCTGATCCAGTATGACGACGCCTATTCGCCGCCGAAGGCGGTCGAGCAGGTGCGTAAGCTCGTCGAGGGAGACGAGGTGCTGTTCACGTTCCAGATCATCGGCACGCCGTCAAATGCCGCCGTGCAGAAATATCTGAATGCCAAGAAGGTGCCGCAGCTGCTCGCCTCCACCGGTGCCTCGCGCTTCTCCGATCCGCAGAATGCGCCGTGGACGATCGCGTTCAACCCGAACTACCAGTCCGAAGGGCGCATCTACGCCAAATACATCCTGGCCAATCACCCCAATGCCAAGATCGGCATCTTCTACCAGAACGACGATCTCGGCCGCGATTACATCACCGGCCTGAAGAGCGGGCTTGGCGACAAGGCGGCCAGCATGATCGTCGCCGAGGTCTCCTATGAGCTGACCGATCCGACCGTCGATTCCCAGATCGTCAAGCTGAAGGCCGCCGGTGTCGACCTGCTCTATAACGCATCGACGCCGAAATTCGCTGCGCAGGCGATCCGCAAGGTCGCGGACCTTGACTGGCACCCGGTCCATATCCTCGACATCAATGCGAGCCCGGTGTCGGCGACACTGAAGCCCGCCGGCCTCGACATCTCCAAGGGCATCATCTCGACCAACTACGGCAAGGACCCGGCCGATCCGCAGTGGAAGGACGATCCCGGCGTGAAGGCCTATTTCGCCTTCATGGACAAATATTATCCGGAGGGCGACAAGCTCAACACCGTCAACACCTACGGCTACTCGACGGCCGAGCTGTTGATCCAGGTGCTCAAGCAGTGCGGCGACGATCTCACCCGCGAGAACCTGATGAAGCAGGTGACCAGCCTCAAGAAGTTCGTGCCGTCGCTCGCGCTGCCCGGCATGTCGATCACGACGGGGCCGAACGACTATCGCATCAACAAGCAGATGCAGATGATGAAGTTCAACGGCGAGCGCTGGGAGCTGTTCGGCCCGATCATCGAGGACACCGGCCCGGCGGGCTAGGCAGTTCGCCATTTGAGCCCCCTCATGCTGAGGAGGCCGCGCAGCGGCCGTCTCGAAGCACGACGGCCCAGCTGGGGCCGTTCATCCTTCGAGACGCGCGGAGCCTGTCATCGGGCCGCGCTTTGCGCGGACCCGGTGGCGCTCAGGATGACGGGGATCATGCGGTTACAGCGGTAGGTTCGACGAACTCAGCCACCTTGTGTGACGCGCCAAGGGCTTCCGCTGCGCCCCTCATTTTGCGGCGCCCCCTACTTTGGTTGACTGAAATTGCTCGCCTTTTCGGCACCCGTCGCCTTGCGTCGCAGCAACGGTTCCTCCAGTATCCCGGCCCAGCGATGGCGACCGCGGGACCTTGAACCCGCGGACAAGATCATCGGCCAACCATCAGTCACGTGAGGAAAACAGCATTATGAGGAATGGGATTTTCCACCTGGTCACGGGAACGGCGCTCGCGATCGCGCTGTCTGCAACGTCGGCCTCCGCGCAGAAGAAATACGATCCCGGCGCGAGCGACACCGAGATCAAGATCGGCCAGACCGTCCCCTTCTCCGGACCGGCCTCTGCCTATGCCTCGATCGGCAAGACCCAGGCCGCCTATTTCAAGATGATCAACGATCAGGGCGGCATCAACGGCCGCAAGATCAACCTGATCCAGTATGACGACGCCTATTCGCCGCCGAAAGCGGTCGAGCAGGTGCGCAAGCTCGTCGAGAGTGACGAAGTGTTGCTGACGTTCCAGATCGTCGGCACGCCGTCGAACGCCGCGGTGCAGAAGTATCTGAACGCCAAGAAGGTGCCGCAGATGTTCGCCGCCACCGGCGCCTCGAAGTTCACCGACCCGAAGAACTTTCCCTGGACGCTCGGCTTCAACCCGAACTACTTCGTCGAGGGCCGCATCTACGGGCAGTACATCCTGAAGGAGCATCCGAACGCCAAGATCGGCATCCTCTATCAGAACGACGACCTCGGCAAAGACTACCTGAACGGCATCAAGGCCGGCCTCGGCGATAAGGCCGCCAAGATGGTCGTGGCCGAAGCCTCCTACGAGGTGTCCGACCCGACCATCGATTCCCAGGTGCTCAAGATCAAGGATGCCGGCGCCGACCTGTTCTTCTCGGCCTCGACGCCGAAGCAGGCCGCGCAGGCGATCAAGAAGATCGCCGAGCTCGGCTGGCATCCGGTCCACATCGTCGACATCAACGCGACCTCGGTCGGCGCGGTGTTGCAGCCGGCGGGCCTCGAGGCCTCCAAGGGCCTGATCTCGACCAACTACGGCAAGGATCCGGCCGATCCGCAGTGGAAGGACGATCCGGGCATGAAGCGCTATTTCGACTTCATGGCCAAGTATTATCCCGACGGCGACAAGAACTCGAACTTCAACACCTATGGCTACTCGACCGCGCAGCTGATGGTGCATGTGCTGAAGCAGTGCGGCGACGACCTGACGCGCGAGAACGTGCTGAAGCAGGCCACCAACCTGAAGAACGTCGACCTCGACATGGCGCTGCCCGGCATCAAGGGCAACACCACGCCGAACGACTATCGCGTCAACAAGCAACTGCAGATGATGCGCTTCAACGGCGAGCGCTGGGAGCTGTTCGGCCCGATCCTCGAGGATGCCGGCCCGGCGGGCTAGTGGTTCGCGCAGGTTTGAAATGCAATCGGCGGCCTCCGGGCCGCCGATTTGTTTTTGGGCTACCGCCTGTCACCATCACTCTGAGAGAGTTGCGACACTTCGCATCGTCGTCATTGCGAGCGAAGCGAAGCAATCCACTTCCCTGCCTGCGGAGCGATGGATTGCTTCGTCGCTATGCTCCTCGCAATGACGCGGATAGGGCATTGTGTTCCCTTACCGTCACCCTGAGGAGGCCGCGTAGCGCGTCTCGAAGGGTCGACGGCCTGGCCGGTGGCCGTGCATCCTTCGAGACGCGCTACGCGCTCAGGATGACGGGATAAGCATATCGGTTCGCGCGCCTACTTCGGAATCTCGCCAAAATTCTTGCCGACCGGCAACACCGAATGCCGGATCAGCCGCGAATCCTCCACCGCGGCCTGACGGTGCTTCACCGCTTCGCGATAGACGGGATCGCGGATCATTTCGACGAAGGCGACAACGCTTGGATACTCCGCGATGAAGCAGTGATCCCAGCGCTCCTCCTGCGGACCGATCAGCATCAGCTCGAAACGGCCCTGCCAGACGATGCGGCCGCCGAGCCGCTCGAACACCGGCCCGCTCTCGCGGCCATAAGCGGCGTAAGCTTCCGCGCCGGTTGCCTTGCGGCCGTCGGGATAGGCGGCCGATTCGCGCAAGCGCACCAGGTTGAGCATGTGGACCGGGCCCGGCCGGTTGTTGTCCCGGAATTGCGCAAACACATCCTTGGTCGGATCAATATGGCCCATGCGGTGCTCCCTGCTTCTTGTTCCAGCGTCATATAGCAACGCGCCGCCCCACCTCCTAATGCCCCGTTAAGCTTTGCGTAACCGCCCCTTAAACCGGGAACGCTAGCGTTCGCGCGTACAGGGTGTGAGCGTTGCGGATGGCGTGGGGACGTAAAAAAGGCGGTGGACGCAAGGAGCCGCTGTTCGGGCTTCCGGCCGCGCTTGCCGACCTCAGACTGTCGCCCTCCGATCGCATTCCCGGCGGCGGCGACGACAAGCCCGCCAAGTCGAAACCCAAGAACAGCGAAAAGAGCGCCGACAAGAGCAACGATTCCGGCAGCGAGAGACCGCGCCCGTCGCGCAGCGGCAGCAAGCGGCGCAGCAAGTCGCGCGGCCTCGGCATCGGCCGGCTGTTCTATTGGACCGCGGTGCTCGGACTCTGGGCCGGCATTGCCGTGATTGGTGTCGTGGCGTGGGTCGGCGCGCATCTGCCGCCGATCCAGTCGCTGGAAATTCCCAAGCGCCCGCCGACGATCCAGATCGTCGGCATCGACGGCAGCGTGCTGGCGCAGCGCGGCGAAATGGCCGGCGCCAACATCGCGTTGAAGGATCTGCCGCCCTATCTGCCGAAGGCCTTCATCGCGATCGAGGACCGGCGCTTCTATTCGCATTTCGGCGTCGATCCGGTCGGCATTTTACGCGCAGCCGTTACCAACGTGCTGCATCGAGGTGTGTCGCAGGGCGGCTCGACCTTGACGCAGCAGCTCGCCAAGAACCTGTTCCTGACCCAGGAACGCACCATGCAGCGCAAGCTGCAGGAGGCCGAGCTCGCGCTGTGGCTGGAACGCAAGCATTCCAAGGACGAGATTCTCGAGCTCTACCTCAACCGGGTCTATTTCGGTTCCGGTGCCTATGGCGTCGAGGCTGCGGCGCAGCGCTATTTCGGCAAGTCGGCGAAGAACGTGACGCTGCCGGAAGCCGCGATGCTCGCGGGCCTCGTCAAGTCGCCGTCGCGGCTGGCGCCGAACCGCAACCCTGAAGGCGCGGAACAGCGCGCCCAGGTCGTGCTCGCGGCGATGGCCGACGCCAAGTTCATCACCGATGCCCAAGCCAAGGCCTCGATCGGCCAACCCTCGATCGCGGTGAAGCCGGCCGGCGCCGGCACCGTGAACTATGTAGCCGACTGGATCGGCGAAGTGCTCGACGATCTGGTCGGCCAGATCGACCAGGACATCGTCGTGCAGACCACGATCGACCCGAAGCTGCAGAACGTCGCCGAAGCCGCCGTGATCGACGAGCTCGCCGCCAAGAGCGTGAAGTTCAATGTCAGCCAGGGCGCGCTGGTGGCGATGACACCCGACGGCGCGGTGCGCGCCATGGTCGGCGGCCGGAACTATTCCGAGAGCCAGTACAATCGCGCGGTGACCGCGAAGCGGCAGCCGGGCTCGTCGTTCAAGCCGTTCGTCTATTTGACCGCGGTCGAGTCCGGATTGACGCCGGACACGATCCGCACCGACGCGCCGCTCGATATCAAGGGCTGGAAGCCGGAGAACTACACCCACGAATATTTCGGCTCGGTTACGCTGACCCAGGCGCTGGCAATGTCACTGAACACGGTCGCGGTGCGGCTCGGCGTCGAGGTCGGTGCCAAAAACGTGGTGCGCACCGCGCACCGGCTCGGCATTTCCTCCAAGCTAGAGCCCAACGTCTCGATCGCGCTCGGCACCTCGGAAGTGTCCGTGCTCGAGCTGGTCGGCGCCTATGCACCGTTCGCCAATGGCGGCTACGCCGTGTCGCCGCATGTGGTGACCAGGATCAAGACCAGTTCAGGCAAGCTGCTGTATGACCGCCCGGTCGATCCGCCCAACCAGGTGATCGAGCCGCGCTATGACGCGATGATGAACACCATGATGCGCGAGACGCTGATCTCGGGCACCGCGCGCAAGGCGGAGATCCCGGGCTGGACCGCTGCCGGCAAGACCGGCACCAGCCAGGATTATCGCGACGCCTGGTTCATCGGCTACACCGCCAAGCTCGTCACCGGCGTGTGGCTCGGCAATGACGACAATTCGCCGACCAAGAAGGCGACCGGCGGCGGGCTGCCCGTGGAAGTGTGGAGCCGCTTCATGAAATCCGCGCATCAGGGCGTGCCGGTCGCGGCGATCCCGAACTCGCAGGGCAGTTGGGGACCGGCGAACCTGATGCAGATCTCGTCGCAGATATCAGCGCCTTCAGCGCCGGCGGGCCCGATGCAGATTCAACCGCCGATGCAGGCGCCGCCGCCGGCGCAGGTCCCACCCGGCTATTATCGCCAGCCACCGCCGACGCCGGCACGCGCGTCAGCGCCGCCGCCCAATCCGAACGCGCGACCGGAAGCGGCAGCGGGATTGGATGGGTGGCTCGCGGATCGGTTGTTTCGGTAGGCGTTAGACCAAAGGTCGCACCGTAACGCCAACCGTCATCCCCCGCGCATGCGGGGGATCCAGTACGCCGCGGCTTATCGGCTGAACACAAATGCCTCTGGAATACTGGATCGCCCGCTTTCGCGGGCGATGACAGCTGAGGTGACGGAGGCACTGCGCAGGATGGTAGGCGCGAGAGCGCCGCCTACTCCTGGATCCCGTAGCGGTGCAGGTCGTTGCCGTGGGTGTCGAGCCAGTTCTTGGCGCGTGTGACCGAGGCGCAGACCTTGTCGACCACCCGCCAGAACCGCGCCGAGTGGTTCATCTCGACCAGATGCGCGACCTCGTGCGCGGCGAGGTAATCGAGCACGAAGGGCGGCGCCAGGATCAGCCGCCATGAGAATGACAGCGAACCTGCCGAGGTGCACGAGCCCCAACGGCTGGACTGATCGCGGATCGAGATCCGCCGGACCTTCACGCCGAGTTCCGCGGCATGAAGCTGCGCCGACTTCTGCAAATCCTTGCGCGCCTCACGCTTGAGGAAGTCATGGACCCGGCGGTCCATATGCTCGACGCCGCCGGCGACGCAGAGGATCTTTTCGCCGCTGTCGCGCGTCTCGGTCCACACCGTGCCGCGCTCGCCCGAGCGATGCACCAGCCGATGCGGTACGCCGCGCAACGGCACCACGGTGCCGGGCTGGAACGGCGCGGCCTTCGGCAAACGGCCAAGACGAGCGGCGATCCAGCCGCCGTGGATGTTGGCGAACTCCTTGGCTTCGATAATCGTACCGCGCGGCGGCATCGTCAGGATCGCTTCACGGTCGGTCGGATGAATCCTGAGCGTGTAGCGGCGCGCGCGCCTATGCCGGCGCAATCTGACGGTGAAAAACTGGGAGCCGTGTCTGACCAATACGGTCGCGGGTTCGGCAGGCCGCCGATAGAGGAGCGCGCGAGTAGCCATTTCTGAGAGTCCGGGGAGCAGGAGTTCGCCCGAACTCTGCCATATCCGCCGCCAGGGAAAGCGCTCGGCGCAAAAACAAATCATTTGCCCAATATACAGGGGCTGGCCGTTAATTGACCTCTACCGGCAGGGGGCGGAACCGGAATTTTTCTGATGAATCAGAGTCGCGAAAAAGGCCCAAGAGATGAAATAAAATTCATCACTTGGGCCTTGGTTGATTTGAGATTCTTTTAGCTAAATCAGTGGCTTGTGCGAACGCGAAAATCGCGGCCGGGGCGACACCTATTCGGCCGCCGCGACCAGGGAAAGCCGCGTACTGGCCGCCGAAACCATGAAATCGGAGATCCGCGGCACGATTTCGGAGCGGAACCGCGAGCCGTTGAACACGCCGTAATGGCCGACGCCCTTCTGCACGTAGTGCACGCGACGATGGTTCGGGATCGCGGTGCAGAGCGCGTGCGTTGCCTCGGTCTGGCCGAGACCGGAGATATCGTCCTTCTCGCCTTCCACCGTCATCAGCGCGACGCGGCGGATCTTCGACGGGTCGACCGGCTTGCCGCGATGGGTCATCTCGCCCTTCGGCAGCGCGTGCTTGACGAAGACGAGGTCGACGGTCTGCAGGTAATACTCGGCGGTGAGGTCCATCACCGCGAGATATTCGTCATAGAACTCACGGTGCTTGTCGGCGAGGTCGCCGTCGCCCTTCACCAGATGGGCGAACAGCGCCTTGTGCGCGTCCATGTGCCGATCCAGGTTCATGCTGATGAAGCCGTTGAGCTGCAGGAAGCCCGGATAGACGTCGCGCATCACGCCCGGATGCGGGAACGGCACCTTGGTGATGACATGGCTGCGGAACCATTCGATGCCGCGCTCTTCCGCAAGGTTGTTGACCGCAGTCGGATTGCGCCGCGTGTCGATCGGGCCACCCATCAGCGTCATCGACAGCGGTACAAACGGATCGTTGTTCGCTTCCATCACGGAGACCGCCGCAAGCACCGGCACCGAGGGCTGGCACACCGCGATGATGTGCATGTTGCCGCCGAGCGCATGCAGCATCTCGATGACGTAGTCGACATAGTCGTCGAGATCGAAGCGGCCCTCAGCAAGCGGCACCATGCGCGCATCGGCCCAGTCGGTGATGTAAACTTCATGCGTCGGCAGGAACGCCTCGACGGTGCCGCGCAGCAGCGTCGCATAGTGGCCGGACATCGGCGCCACGATCAGCACCCGCGGCTGCGGCGCGCGCAACGGGCGCGTCAGCTTGCGATCGAAATGCAGCAGGCGGCAGAACGGCTTTTCCCAGACCGTGCGAACCTCGACCGCCGTGCGGATGCCGTTGACCTCGGTGGTCGGCAGGTTCCATTCCGGCTTGCCGTAACGGCGCGTGGTGCGCTCGAACAGCTCGCAGCCGGCGGCGATCGACTTGCCGAACTCGGTGTGCGTCCAGGGATTGAGCGGGTTCTGAAACAGGATCTTGGTGGCGTCGGTTACCGCGCGCACCGGATTGAGCGACGCATGCGCCATCTCGTACATCCAGTACAGCGGCGTCGTGAGTGCCGGACTGCCTTCTGCCGCTAGTGGCGGTGCACCAAATTCACCGATAGGCATAGTATCTCAGACCCCTGTTTGCGCCGCAGCATACTGACCAATGCGTAACATTGCGTCAATGTGCCGCGAGCCTAATATGGGGCCGATAACGGGCTAAAACCCAGAGAATCCACGTGAAAGTGACATTTATTCACCACCCCCGAGCAGCGAACCGTTGCGCTTGGCGCTCTGCAAAAGGGCAAGGAAGACCGCAAAAGAGGCAGCGAACAGGATCGCGTTGATGACCAGTGCCCACACCATCAGGTCGGCGCGGAAGACCTGATCGATCAGCAGCGAGCGCATGCCTTCGAACACATAGGTCGGCGGCAGCGTCCAGGCGACATATTGCAGCCAGGCCGGCAGCACCTCGACTGGATAGTAGATGCAAGCGAGCGGCATCACCGCGAACATCAGCGTCCAGACGATGCTCTCCGCGCCGAGCCCGTTTCGCAGCACAAGGCCCGAGGCGAACACGCCGACCGACCAGCTCGTGAAGATCAGATTGCAGAAGAACGCGATCAGCGGCAATCCGATGGCGTAGAAGTTGAAGCCGAAGAAGAACAACGCCAGCAGTGTCATCGGGATCACGCCGATGGCGAGCCGGATCAGGCTCATGATCATCAGCGAGAGCAGGAATTCGATCGGCTTCAGCGGGCTCATCATCAGGTTGCCGAGATTGCGCGCCCACATCTCTTCGAGGAACGAGATCGAGAAACCGAGCTGGCCGCGGAACAGGATGTCCCACAGGATCACCGCTCCGATCAGCGTGCCGCCGGCCTTGGCGAAGAAACCGGATGCCTGCGAGATGTAATTCTGCAGGAAGCCCCAGGTGACGATCTGCAATGCCGGCCAGTAGATCAGCTCCAGCAGCCGCGGCCACGACGATATCAGGAGATACCAATAGCGCAGCACCATCGCATTGATGCGTTGCAGTGAAACGGCGCGCGGCGGATGGCTGACGATCTCGCTCATGGTGTGTCCTCCCGCACCCGGCCGCGCGCCACGTCGAGAAACACCTCTTCCAGCGTGTCGCGGTTGTAGCGCGCCATGATCCCCTCGGGGCTGTCGTCGTCCTCGATCTTGCCGCGCTTCATGATGATGACCCGGTCGCAGAGCCGCTCGACCTCCAGCATGTTGTGCGACGCCAGCAGGATGGTCGCGTTATGGGTCTTGCGGTAGGTTTCGAGATGCTGCCGGACCCAGTCCGCGGTGTCCGGGTCGAGCGATGCGGTCGGCTCGTCGAGCAGCAGCAGGTCCGGCTCGTTGATCAGCGCCTTCGCCAGCGCGACACGGGTCTTCTGCCCGGCGGAGAGCTTGCCGTTGGAGCGATCGAGGAATTCGGTGAGATCGAGATCGGCGGCGAGCTGGTCGATCCGCTCGCGCAGATGCTTCACGGCATAGAGGCGTCCGAAAATGGTCAGGTTCTGCCGCACGGTGAGTCGCATCGGCATGTCGACATAGGGGCTCTCGAAATTCATCCGCCCGAGCACGTCATAGCGCTGCTCGGGGATTTTTGCGCCCAGCACGCTGACGCTGCCCGAGGTCGGCAGCACCAGCCCCATGATCATCGCGATCGTCGTGGTCTTGCCGGCGCCGTTGCCGCCGAGCAGGCCGGTGATGCTGCCGCGCGCAATGCGGAAGGAGATATCGTCGACCGCGCGGGTGGTCTTGTAGACCTTGACCAGATGCGCGACCTCGATCGCGGCCGATCCGCCCTGATCGACCGCGGGCGCTTGGTTGGCCGCAGGCGCTTGCCCCTGACCTGTCTCGCGCTGTTGCATATGGCCGTCATTGAGCCATTGCGACAATAAGCGCAAGGCTTAGCGGTAACTAAAGGCTTGCCCCGCGTCCTTGCGCTAAGTCGCGAATTTGTGCGCCGCCCACGGCACAGCTAAAGTCCCTGACATGACCGACATCGCTTCCGATTTCCGCCAACCCCGCCGCTATGTCCGCCTGGATACGATCCTGCGGCTGCGCTGGCTCGCCGCGCTCGGTCAGCTCGTTGCAATCTTCATCGTTGCACAAGGGCTTGAATTCGACGTTCCGATCGTCCCCTGCGTCACCATCGTGACCTTCTCGGCGCTGCTCAATCTGGCGCTGCAGATCGCGTTCAACCCGATGCAGCGGCTGGAGCCGGCCTATGCCGCCGCCCTGCTCGCGATCAACATCGTCGAGCTCGGCGGCCTCCTGTACTTCACCGGGGGCTTGCAGAACCCGTTCTCATTCCTGTTCCTTGCGCCGGTGCTGATCTCGGCGACGGTGCTGCCGATCCGACTGACGATCGCGCTGGGCTGCCTTGCGGTCGCCTGCGCCTCGGCGCTGTTCTTCTATCATCTGCCGCTGCCTTGGGACGGCGACGATCCACTGGTGCTGCCGCCGATCTACCTGATCGGCGTCTGGCTCTCGATCCTGCTCGCGATCGGGGTCACCAGCCTTTACGCGTTCCAGGTGACGGAGGAAGCGCGCCAGCTCTCGGATGCGCTCGCCGCAACCGAGCTGGTGCTGACGCGCGAGCAGCATCTGACCCAGCTCGACGGCCTCGCTGCCGCCGCCGCGCACGAACTCGGCACGCCGCTGTCGACGATCTTCCTGATCTCGCGCGAGCTCGAGAAGACGGTGCATGACCCAGCCATCACCGGTGACCTCAAGACCGTGCGCGAACAGGCACAGCGCTGCCGCGACATCCTGAGCAAGATCGCGCAATTGTCATCGAGCGGGGCGCCGTTCGACACCATGAAACTGTCGACCCTGATCGAGGAGGCGGTGGCGCCGCATCGCGATTTCGGCATCAACATCAAGGTGCGGCTTGCTGTCGCAGCAACGCGTGAACCGGTCGCCGCACGCAATCCCGCGATCCTTTATGGCGTCGGAAACATTTTGGAAAATGCGGTCGATTTCGCGCACCAGACCGTCGAGGTGAACGCGTGGTGGAACGCCGAAACCATCGAGATCGTCGTCTCCGACGACGGCCCGGGCATCGCACCTGACATGCTGAAGCGGATCGGCGAGCCCTATTTGTCGCGCCGCCGGGGCGCGGATGAGGCCCAAAACGCGCGTGGCGGCTTGGGCTTGGGCGTTTTCATCGCACGGACGCTGCTGGAACGCACCGGGGCCAAGGTGTCGTTTACCAATCGCACCTTCCCCGATCACGGCGCCGTGGTGCAGATCGTCTGGCCGCGCGAGCGCTTCGAGGAATCCGCACCGGGCGAAGAAACCGAATCCTAAGGACGGTTCTTAATCGCAATTCCTGGCATACCGGATGCAGCCCACACGACTTTCGGCTGCCTTGGCAGCGCCGCAGTAGGTCCCCATATAATAGGTGTCTGCCACAGGGAAAAATGGACCGTGAACGCCATCACTGAATTGAATGACCATGCTGACCGCTCGCTCCTCATCGTTGAGGACGACAAGCCGTTCCTGGAACGCCTGTCGCGCGCGATGGAGACGCGCGGCTTCGCAGTGAAGTCATGCGACACGGTGTCTGATGGTCTCGCCGAGATCGGCCGCGCCGCGCCCGCTTTCGCGGTCGTCGACCTCCGCCTCGGCGACGGCAATGGCCTCGACGTCGTCTCGGCGTTGAAGCGCAAGCGCCCCGAGGCACGCGCGATCGTGCTGACCGGCTACGGCAACATCGCCACCGCCGTCACCGCGGTGAAGATGGGCGCTGTCGATTATCTGTCGAAGCCCGCCGACGCCGATGACGTCGTCGCTGCGCTGCTCGCGACCGGCACCGAGAAGTCCGAGCTGCCGGCCAATCCGATGTCGGCAGACCGCGTGCGCTGGGAACACATCCAGCGCATCTACGAGATGTGCAACCGCAACGTCTCGGAGACCGCGCGCCGCCTCAACATGCACCGCCGGACCCTGCAGCGTATCCTCGCCAAGCGCGCGCCGCGCTAAACGACCGCTTCATCTGCTTTTCACGATGGCCGGGCTCAGTCCCGGCCATTTGCTTTTGTGGGGTGCTGCGTAAGATGGGTTTCGCTTCGCTCTACCCATCCTTGTAATAGCGCGCTGGGGTAGATTGGCCTCGTTCCGAGAGGAATGGCCCAGCTCGGGTGGCCGCCCGGGCTGGGCCGCCGATCGATCGGATCGATACCCATCGAAGCCTTGAGGGCTGTCCTGCGTAGCAAGATCGCGATCGGCGCTTCATCGGGACCCGTATGGTTGAACGAACTTCAGGTTCGCATCACAAGGGAGGGTCGAGGAAGATGGCCAAGCGTACCACAATCTGTGCTGGGATCGATACCGGCAAGCGTAAGCTCGACGTGGCGCTCGACTTCAGCTCGGAACAGCTGCAGGTGGAGAACACCGCGGAAGGTTACACGACACTGTTGGAGTGGCTGAGGCGCCACAAGGTGAAGCGGGTTGGGATCGAGGCGAGCGGTGGCTATGAGCAAGCGATCGTCGCCGAACTGCGGCACAAGCGGTTTGTCGTCGTGGTGTTCCAGCCGGCACAGGTACGTGCCTATGCTAAATACCGCGGACAGCGTGCCAAGAACGACCGGATCGATGCCGCGCTGATCGCTGCCTGCACCACCGCGGTCAGCAAGATCCACCCCGCACCCGACGCAAGATTATTGCCCCTTGCCGGGCAACTGACCCTGATCGATCAGATCGGAGAGGATATCGCGCGGTTCAAGAACCGGCTCGAGAGCTGCCGCGATGCGCGTATCCAGAGGCTCTGGAAGGAGGACATTGCCCGCCTGGCCAAGCGCGAACGGCTCGAGTTCAAGGCTTTGGTGGCCGCGATCCGCGAGCATCGCGATCTCGCCGTCCGGCTCGATCTGATCTACAGCGTTGGCGGGGCTGGGCTACCGACTGCGGTCGCCGTCCTGGTACGCATGCCGGAGATCGGTCAGATCAACCGCGAGCAGGCCGCAGCCCTTGCGGGCCTTGCGCCTTATGACGACGACAGCGGCGAACAAATCGGTGCTCGTCGCATCAACGGTGGACGCAAACGCCTGCGCCAGGCGCTTTATGCGGCCGCGCTGGCGGCGTCCTTTCGCTGGAATCCGCAGCTCATCGCCCTTTACAAAAGGCTGATCGCCGCCGGTAAGGGGCACAAGCGCGCGCTGGTCGCCTGCGCCAGGAAGCTGCTCATCTTCATCAACACCGTGGTGGCCCGAGGCACCCCTTGGCAAGCTGACGTGTCAGCCGCCGCTTCGGTGGCTTGAAGCGTTTCTTTGTTCGATCGGGGCACCGTTTCTTCGTCCCGACCTGCCAGCCACAAGGACGGCGCGCACAGCGGCCGTCAAGGATGGCCGTCGCTCAAATGCCACCACATGCTCGCACTCGACAGGCCAGGCCTTGACGGCCGTGAGCACGCCGTCAGTCTCAACGGCGATCGGACAATCCATTCGCACAAAATCGGATGAGCTAATGGTTGCTACGGCTCTAGCACCGTCACCCTGAGGAGCGCGCCCTTGCGCGCGTCTCGAAGGGTCGACGGCCACCAGCCGGGCCGATTCATCCTTCGAGGCTCGCTCCGCTCGCACCTCAGGATGACGGATTAAGATCGAGCGCTCTTCCCTAGAACTCATGCCCCTGCGGATCGACCAGCCGGTTGATCCGCTGCGCCGCCGCCATCGCAAACCGCACCGTCATCGCCTTGCGCGTCGCCGCCGGCAGGCGATGCTCCGGCGCCTCGCAGTGCAGATGCGCGCCGTAGGCGTCGGCGATGATCAGGCCGGTGTCGACCGGAAAGATCTCGCACGGCAGATCCTGCGTGAAGGCGAAGAACAGCCGATCGCAATGCAGCCGGTAATCCTGCCATTTCTGATCGGCGCGCAGATCCTCGACCGACGACTTGATCTCGACGATCCATATCTCTCCGCGCTCGTTCAGCGCCACCAGATCGGCCCTTCGGCCGGACGGCAGCGGCAATTCGCTGATGCAGGAAAATCCCAGCGATCTCAGAAGCCGCGCCGTGCCGCGCGCGATCGCAAGCGCGGTCTCCGACTGGCGTCGGTCAGGCGCGGGCACAAGCGCGATCTGGCGGGCGGGCGATTCCATCGAGCGAAGACTAGCCGATTCCGCATCCCAACGGCAGCGCCGGAATCGGCCGCAAATTCGCGAGGAAGCCGCTTTGGTTTCGGCCTCAAGCCACCGCGAAGCCGGTGGAACCTCGGTTCCGAGGGACGAAACCACTGCAGGAGAGACCCATGCGGTCACGCATCACGCTTCGCTCGTTCGTCTTCGCTCTCGCAACCCTTCCGCTGTCAGCCGGGCTGTCCTCGGCCATCGCCAAGCCCGTGGTCGAGGTCGCCTTCGTGCTCGACACCACGGGCTCGATGGGCGGATTGATCGAGGGCGCCAAGCGCAAGATCTGGTCGATCGCGACCGCGATCGTCGATTCCAATCCCGATGCCGACATAAGGATGGGCCTGATCGCCTATCGCGACATCGGCGACGAGTATGTGACGAAGAAGGTCGAGCTGACGCGCGACATTCAGGATCTATACGCCAATCTGCTGGAATTGAAGGCGCGCGGCGGCGGCGACTGGCCGGAGAGCGTCAACGAGGCGCTCGATGTTGCCGTCAACAAGATACAGTGGACGCAAGGCCGCGACAGCACGCGCATCGTGTTTCTGGTCGGCGACGCACCGCCGCATATGGATTATGCGCAGGACACCAAATACCCGGTCACGCTGGCGGTCGCCAAGCAACGCGACATCATCGTCAACGCCGTGCTCGCCGGCAACGCGCAGGATACCGAACGGGTGTGGCGCGATATCGCGCAGAACGGCAATGGCGAGTTCATCCCGATCCCGCAGGATGGCGGCCAGATCGTCACCATCGAGACGCCGTTCGATGAGGACATCATCATCCTGCAGCGTGAGATCAACGGCACCGTGATCCCCTACGGCCCGCGCGCGCTCCAGAAGCGCACGGAATCCAAGACCCAGCAGCTCGCAAGCGTCGCCGCAGCTTCGCCGGCGCGCGCCTCGGAGATGGCAAGCTTCATCAACAAGCGCGCAAAGGTGACGTCGGAGGCGGTGACCGGCGAGGGCGACCTGGTCGCCGACGTCGCGGCCGGCCGTAACGAGATTGCCAGGGTCAAGGACGAGGATCTGCCCGACAGCCTCCGCGCCATGAAGCCGGATGCGCGCGGCGCCGAGATCGACAAGCAGATCGCCCAGCGCAAGGCGCTGAACGAGAAGCTCGCAACGCTGGTCGCCAAGCGCGACAAATACGTCGCCGAGCACCGCAAGAGCGCGCCGAAGGCGTCATCGTTCGATCGGGTGGTCGAGGACACGCTGAAAGCGCAGATCAAGCGGTAGCGACACGGCTCGGGGCATCGTCCCGCACCTTGCAGGACGGTGCTCCGGGCAGGAACCCGCCGCCGCGTCGCCGCTTATCCCACGGCCGCCACCATGAGCGGACCGATGAGGGCTGCCTGGTGATCGACGACCTCTGGTACAAGAATGGCGTGATCTACTGCCTGTCCGTCGGCACCTACATGGATGCCAATGGCGACGGAACCGGCGATTTCAGAGGCCTGCTGCGGCGTCTGGATTATCTGCATGGGCTCGGCATCACTGCGATCTGGCTGATGCCCTTTCAGCCTTCTCCCTGCAAGGACGATGGCTACGACATTGCGGACTACTACGGCGTCGATCCGCGCTACGGCACACTGGGCGATTTTGTCGAGTTTACCCATGGCTGCCAGCAACGCGGCATCCGCGTGATCATCGATCTCGTCGTGAATCACACGTCGGACCAGCACACTTGGTTTCGATCAGCGCGCAGTTCGAGGGACTCGCCCTTTCGCGACTGGTATGTCTGGTCGGACAAGAAGCCCGCCAACGCAAACACGGGCATGGTGTTTCCCGGGGTCCAGAAATCGACCTGGACGCGCGATAAGCAGGCAGGTGCCTGGTACTTCCATCGCTTCTACGATTTCCAGCCGGACCTCAACACGTCGAACCCGCACGTACAGGCCGAGATCCTCAAGATCATGGGGTTCTGGATCCAGCTCGGCGTCTCCGGATTCCGCATGGACGCCGTACCTTTCGTGATCGCAACCAAGGGCGCTTCCGTGGGCAAGCCGGTCGAGCAATACGACATGCTGCGCTCGTTCCGCGAATTCCTGCAATGGCGCCAGGGCAACGCCATCATCCTCGCCGAAGCCAATGTCCTGCCGGAGACAGACATGGAGTATTTCGGACGCGATGGCGACCGCATGCAGATGATGTTCAACTTCCACGTCAATCAGCATCTATTCTACGCGCTGGCGTCAGCCGATTCGAAGCCATTGGCGAAAGCATTGACGGCGACCAGGCCACGGCCCGCGACCGCACAATGGGGCCTGTTCCTGCGCAATCACGATGAGCTCGACCTCGGCCGCCTTACCAAGGCGCAGCGCGAGACGGTGTTCAGGGCATTCGGTCCCGACAAGAGCATGCAGCTTTACGACCGCGGCATCCGTCGGCGCCTTGCGCCCATGCTGGGCGGCGATCGCCGACGTCTGGAGCTCGCCTACAGTCTGATGTGCACACTTCCCGGCACGCCCGTGATCCGCTACGGCGATGAGCTCGGCATGGGCGATAATCTCGAGCTGCCCGAGCGCACTTGCGCGCGCACGCCGATGCAATGGTCGACCGAGCCGCACGGCGGCTTTACCGAAAGCGATCGGCCATGCGTGCCCGTGATCGACAAGGGACCCTACGGCTATGAACACATCAACGCCGCCAAGCAGCGACGCGACCCCAATTCGATGTTGAACTGGACCGAGCGCATCATCCGCATGCGCAAGGAAGTCCCCGAGGTCGGCTGGGGAGACTTCAAGATTATCGCGACCCGAAATCCTGCCGTCCTGATCATTCGTTACGACTGGCGCAACAACTCGGTGCTGTTCGTACACAATTTCGCGGAAAAGCCGCTCGAGATATCGTTCGACGTTGGGCTGCCCGACGACGCCGGCGATCACCTCGTCAACCTTCTGACCGAGGATCACAGCCGCGCCGACGATAGCGGCCGTCACAAGCTTCTGATCGAAGCCTACGGCTATCGCTGGTACAGGGTCGGTGGGCTCGATTACCTGCTCAAGCGCAGCGATATCGACACCAAGGAGCCCCGCACGTCGCGTTAGTCGTCCTGATGCGGCCCGAGGATCACACCTTCATTGCCGCGCAGGTCGAGCACGCCTTCGACCTTCTCGCCGTGACGGTCCATGAAGGTCGACAGCAGGACCTCGTTGCTGAAACCGATCGCGCTGGAGGAGACCGAGGCGGGCGCCGCGCCGAAATTCAGCGCGATCACGGCCACGCCTTCGGCGCTGCGCCGCCGGTAGAGCAGGACATCGCCGTGCGCCGTCACCGGCTCATAGCTGCCATGGACGAGCTGCGGCAGCTTTCGCCGCAGCGCGATCAGCGCCTTGTAGAGGTTGAGGATTGACGTCCTCTCCGCCTCGAGGCTTGCAACATTGTCGCTCGCAAAGTCCGGCGCCAGCGGCAGCCACGGCCTTGCGGTCGAGAAGCCGGCATTGCGCTCGGCACTCCATTGCATCGGGGTGCGGCAGCCGTCGCGGCCGACGCCGATGTCAGGCACATTTTTCTCGAAGGGATCGCGCACCTCGCCAGGGGCGATCGCGACCTGGCGCATGCCGGTCTCGTCGCCGTAATAGAGCGTCGGCGTGCCACGCAGCGTCAGCAGCAACATCGCGGCAATCGGCGCCTGCGCAGGCCCCACCCGGCTTGCCACCCGCGGCCGGTCGTGATTGCCGAGCACCCAGTTCGGCCATGCCCCCGGCGGCAGTGCCTTTTCATAATCGGCGATGATCATCTCGATCGCGCGGGCGCTCCACAGGGTCGACAGCAGCGCGAAATTGAACGGCATCTGCGCGCCGCGCAGATCGTTGCCGTAATAGGCGACCAGCCGGTGCAGCGGCAGGTAGATCTCGCCGATCAGCACGCGATTGTCGAACTCCTCGGTAATGCGGCGCATCTCGGTGATGACGGCATGCACTTCGAGTTGATCGGTCGAATATTGCGTCAGCACCTTCTCGTGCGGTGGCCGATCCGCGCGATAATGCGGGTTCGGCGGATTGTCGCGGAATTCGGCGTCCTTGATCAGGTGCCAGATCACGTCGACACGAAACCCGTCGATGCCCTTGCGTAGCCAGAAGCGCATCACCTCGTAAATCGCGTCTCGGACCTCGCGGTTGCGCCAGTTGAGATCGGGCTGCTGCGCCAGGAAGGCGTGATAGTAATACTGGCCGGAAGCCTCGTCATACGCCCAGGCGCTGCCGCCGAACTCCGACAACCAATTGTTCGGGGGACCGCCATCCGGCGCCGGATCGCGCCAGATGTACCAGTCGCGCTTGGGGTTATCGCGCGAGCTCTTCGCCTCGATGAACCAGGGATGCTGGTCGGAGGTGTGGTTCGGCACCAGATCGAGGATCAGCTTGAGGCCGGAATCGTGCGCGGCCGCGACCAGCTCGTCGAAATCCTCCATGGTCCCGAACAGCGGATCGATGCCGGTGTAATCGGAAATGTCGTAACCGAAATCGGCCATCGGCGACGGGAAGATCGGCGACAGCCAGACTGCGTCGACGCCAAGGCGCGTCAGATAAGGCAGCCGCGTGATGATCCCCCTGAGATCACCGACGCCATCGCCGTCGCTATCCCCGAACGAGCGCGGATAGACCTGATAGAAAATGCCGCGCCGCCACCAGTCCCTGTTGTCCTGATCCATCCCATTCCCCCTCGCTGTCGCCCCGTGTCCCCGGGGTTGTCCGCAGGTTCAGGGATGACGCACAATTCGGGACGGAAAGATGGCGCCGTAGCCCGGATGAAGCGAAGCGCAATCCGGGGCCGCTGGACCTGCTGACGAAGCTCCCGGATTTCGCTGCGCTGCATCCGGGCTACGCTGTTCGCAAGGGTAATTTAGTGGCGGGCTATCGCCAGCTGATAGATCGTAATCAGCACCTCGAACAGGATCAGGAAGACGATGATCAGCTCCAGCCGCAACGAGCGGCTGGTGTCGATGATGTCGGTCAGCACCTGCGCGGTCTCGGCAACGACCGCGAGCTTGCGGTTCAGCGACTCCGCACGCTCCTTCAATTCATACTCGTCCTCGAGCCGTGCGTAGAGCCGCTCGAGCTGCGGCTTGTCCCAGAGGGTGTCGGGCTTCTCCGACACCTCGACCGGTCCGGCCACGCGATGCCGCACCAACAATGCATTGCCGATGTGCTTGAGGATCGCGACGCGCCCGCGATGGACCCGGCCGCCCTTGGCGAGCTCACGTGCAAGCGGCTCGGTCGTGTCGAACACGGCCCGGACCTCGCGCTCATGCCGCGCCAGCACCACACTCTTGGCCAGCGCCTCACCAACCAGGATCAGCCGCTCCGGCGACAGGCTTTGCAGATAGATCGGGCCGCCAGGCGGAATCTGATCCTCCTTCTCCGCGGCAACCTCGATGATCGCGATCTCCTCCTCGCGCCGCGCGAACAGGCCGGTCATGCGCGACTGCAGGCTGCGCAGGAATTCATCCTCCTCCAGCGCGTTGAGGCCGATCAGGACGACGACGCCGTAGCGAAACAGGATCGCCACGCCATTGTCGTTGACGCGAAACGCCAGTGGCGTAGTCGCCAGCACGTCGCCGCGTTCGAGGCCGGACGTGTTGATGCGGTCCGCGACGAAGAAGGCGCGGGCGGTGGTCCGGGGTCCGCCGAGCGGTGAGTTGGGAGCCTGGGTCATGAAGTTCCGGACTGCGAGGATTTAGCGCATGATCGAGAGCAGCCATTGACCGGCCAGCTCACGAATTGTTCTGCTTGACCTTATCACGGCCCGTTTTGGGATCACACGCCGGGGCAGACGCATTTCCCGTGCGTGTTGACGGCTTTGACCGGTAGCCTATGGTGCCCCCATGAACGAGACAACCGACACCAAACCGAAGGCCGGCGCGATCATCGTGCCGGTGACGCTGTTCGAGCAGAACTGCACCATCATCTGGCACGAGCCGACCAAGAAGGCCGTGGTGATCGACCCCGGCGGCGACGTGGCGAAGATTCAGGCCGCGATCAAGCAGACCGGCGTCACGGTCGAGAAGATCTGGCTGACCCACGGCCATATCGACCATGTCGGCGGCGCCGCCGATTTGCGCGACGCGCTGCAGGTCAAGATCGAGGGCCCGCATATCGCCGACAAATATCTGCTCGACAACGTGGTCGCGAGCGGCGAACGCTTCGGCATGACCGGGGTGCGCAATTTCGGCCCCGACCGCTGGCTCGACGAGGGCGATCAGGTCTCGATCGGCGATCTCACCTTCGACATCCTGCACTGCCCCGGCCACTCGCCGGGCAGCGTGGTGTTCTTCAACAAGGAGCTGCGCTTCGCCCATGTCGGCGACGTGTTGTTCGCCGGTTCGGTCGGGCGCACCGACCTGCCCGGCGGCAGCCATCCGACGCTGATCCAGTCGATCAAGGAGAAGCTGCTGCCGCTCGGCGACGATGTCGGCTTCATCTGCGGCCACGGCGCGGGATCGAGCATCGGCCAGGAGCGGATGACGAATCCGTTCCTGACCGGCGAGATGTAAGCGCGTCACGCGCCGATCCCTAGGGCTGCTTCAGCAACCCCGCCGCGGTCAGCGCCCGCGTGATGACGCCGCCAACGTCGACACTCTTGCCGCTCCGCTTACGCGGCCGGCCGCTCTTGCGGCCGGATGCGGGTTCGGGCGCGGGCTCTTCGGCAGGCACCGCTATCGTCATCGAGATCGTGTCCGCGCGCTCGCGCGGAATTCCGGTCGGCGCGATGTGCGGCTGACGCACCTGATCGGTCAAGCCGAAGAAGCTCGCGATATGATAGGACGAGGAGATTCCCGCCTCGATCAGGAACGCGCCCTCGACGCCATAGCGCTCGTCATTGTCGGCGAGCCCGAGCGGCGTACCATGCGCCATGTCGGTGATGGAGAAGGACTCCACCAGCGTCTCGCCATCGGCGTTCCACCAGACCTCGCGCGGATGGCCGTCGACATCCGACTTCGACATCGCGGCAGGCGGCAGGCCGTGAACGTCGAGCCACTGCCGGACGATCGCGTCGGCATTGCCGGGATGCACGGTGCGATCGGCGCTGCCGTGCCACACCGAAATCTTCGGCCACGCGCCGTGATGCGCGGACGCGTTGCGGACGAAACCGCCGAGCTCGGGCGCGGACAGCGCGCTCGCATGCATCATCGCATGCAGCGCCTCGCGCAGATCGGTGGCGACGCCGAACGGCAGGCCGGCGATGATGGCACCGCCCGCAAATACATCCGGATAGGTCGCGAGCATGACGGACGCCATCGCGCCGCCGGCCGACAGTCCCGTCACATAGACACGCTTCGGATCGATCTCATGCGCGCCGACCATCTGCGCGATCATCTGCCTGATCGAAGCGGCCTCGCCCTGCCCGCGCGCGATGTCTTGCGGATTGAACCAGTTGAAGCAGGTGTTGCCGTTGTTGATCGCCTGCTGCTCGGGCATCAGCAGCGCAAAGCCGTAATGCGCCGCAAGCGCCGACCAGCCGGCGCCGAGATCGTAGGACGCGGCGGTCTGGCCGCAGCCATGCAGCACGACGACGAGCGCGGGCGACCGCGCGAGCTGCGCGGGCACGAACGAGAACATCTTCAGATCGCCGGGGTTGACGCCGAATTCGGTCGTCTCGACGAGCGGCGTCGGCACGGCCGGCGCGAGCGCGCCAAGACCGCTGAACGCGTTCATCTTGGGCAGATGACGCAAGAATTCGACGTTGTTGACCAGGGACAACAGCAACTCCTGAGGTGATTTATTCTTTCTGTGTCACCCGATCAGATAATTGCTGCACTGCAAAATGAAAAGGCCGTGTGCTGTCTTTCCCTGAGGAATTGTGAGAATCGGCGTTAACGCGTGATCGCGACGAGGATTTGTCGAAATAGTTGCCTTAGCACCTTGTTTGAGCATGAACTTTTCGAAAGAAACCGCCACGCGGCGGCGGATTCATGCGCCGGCGCGGCGCATCCATGACAGAAATGCGGCTGAAATTGATATCGACAGCACAAACAATGCGCATGCCGCAAACAACGCCAAATGCGCTGATGTCGCAGTCTCCACGGCGAAGAAGACCGCACCGATCGCGGCAACGCCGGCCGCGTTGCCGATCTGCGTCGTCGTGCCATACATACCGGAGCCGGCTCCAGCACTCGCAGGCTTCACACTCGAGAGCACCGCGCTCGACAGCGGCGCCATCACCAGGCCCTGCCCGTAGCCGAAGATGACAAGCACCAGCGCGAGCAGCATCGCCGACGGCGCTGCGATCAGCTGAATCGCCGCAATCAGCACGACCAATCCGACGATCTGAACGGCGCAGCCCTCGATCAGCACCAGCGTGCCGCGATGCCTGGCGCGCACAGCGCTGTGACGCGAGGCAATCACGAAGGTCAGCGCCAGCGGCACGAACACCAGCCCGGCCTCCAGCGGCGGGATTTGCAAGCCCTTCTGCATGAACATCGTCATGACCAGATAGAACGACAGGTTGGCAAAGAAGAAGAAAAACACCGCGGCAAGCCCGCGCATGAAGGCAATATCCGACAGCAGCGACAGATCGATCAGCGGCATGCCGCCACGGCGCGCGACGCTGCGCTCGAGCCGCACGAAGCCCGCAATGACGGCGACGCCCGCGGCCATCACCAGCCAGACCCACGCCGTCCAGTCGAGATCGTGACCGAACAGCAGCGGGCCGATCAGGCACAGCAGGCCCACAAACAGCACGATCGCGCCCGGGATATCGAGCCGCGTGCCGGCGCGGCGCGGCACCGTCGGCATGAGCTTCAGCGCGGCTGCGATGATGACGACGCCGAGCGGCACGTTGACGAAGAACACCGCGCGCCAGCCGAGGCCCGCGAGATCGAGCGTCACCAGCACGCCGCCGAGCATGAAGCCGGCCGCACCCGCGAGCCCCAGCACGATGCCGTAGATGCCGAACGCCCGCGCGCGCGCGGCGTCGGAGAACAAGAGATGCAGCGTCGCCAGCACCTGCGGCACCATCAGCGCCGCGGTCGCGCCCTGCGCCAGCCGTGCGATGATCAGCTCGGGTCCGGACCGCGCGAGGCCGCACCACAGCGACGTCACCGAGAAGCCCGCGACGCCGGCGATGAACACGTTCCGAGTGCCGTAGATGTCGCCGAGCCTGCCGCCGGTCACCACCAGCGTGGCATAGGCGATCAGATAGATCGCGATCACGGCCTCGATTTGCGCCGGCGTGGCGTGCAGCTCCGCCGCAATCGTCGGGATCGCGACGTTGACGATGAAGGCATCGATGCCGAACATGAACTGCGCCGACACCACGATCGCCAGCACCCACCAGCGGCGGGATGTCTCCGCGCGCGTCGAAACGATCTGGTGCATGCACGGTCCTGCCCGAAATGACGTCACGGCCGACATCAGCAGATTCCAGTCATCGCTTCGATTACCTGCGAGGTAAGCCCGGGATCACAGACGCTCGACCTGGCTCCAATTTGCGTTGATGCGCTGGGGAACATTCCGGAAGGCGGCAATCGCCGCCGAATTGCGCAACAACCATGCGGGCGCCGCAGCCTCGGAGCATTGCCTTGCCCCGGGGCACCCCGTAGGTTGGCGGAAAGCCCCCGATAACAATAATCCGGAGAGAACGACCTATGGCGCGCCTCAAGTTCGGAGCCTTCCTCGCCCCGCATCATCCGATCGGCGAGCATCCGATGCTGCAATTCCGTCGCGACCTCGATTTCGTCGAACAGCTCGACGCGCTCGGTTACGACGAATTCTGGTGCGGCGAGCACCATTCGTCGGGCTGGGAGACCATCGCCTCGCCGGAGATGTTCCTGGCCGCCGCCGGCGAGCGCACCAAGCGCATCAAGCTCGGCACCGGCGTGATCTCGCTGCCCTATCACCACCCCTTCAACGTCGCGCAGCGCATGGTGCAGCTCGACCACATGACCGGCGGCCGTGCCATCTTCGGCTCCGGCCCCGGCGCGCTCGCCTCCGACGCCCACACGCTCGGCATCGACCCGATGACCCAGCGCGACCGCCAGGACGAGGCCATCGCGGTGATCCGCCGCCTGTTCAACGGCGAGCGCGTCACGGCCAAGACCGACTGGTTCGAGATGCACGACGCCGCGCTGCAGATCCTGCCGCTGCAGGAGGACATGCCGTTCGTGGTGGCCTCGCAGATCTCGCCGTCCGGCATGACGCTGGCCGGCAAATACGGCATCGGCATCATCTCGCTGGGCTCGATGTCGACCCAGGGCCTGATGGCGCTGCCGCAGCAATGGCAGTTCGCCGAGGACGCCGCCAAGAAGGCCGGCACCACGGTGAGCCGCGCCAACTGGCGCGTGCTGCTGTCCTGGCACATCGCCGAGACCCGTGAGCAGGCACGGCGCGAGGCCGGCGCCGGACTGATGCGCTGGCACAATGAATATAACGTCGGCACCTTGATGCGGCCGGGCCTGACCGCGTTCGGCTCCGCGGATGAAGCCGTCGACAAGACCGCGTTCGTCGAAGGCGCCGCGTCGACCATCGGCACGCCGGACGATCTGATCAAGATGATCAAGAACCTGGTCGATGTTTCCGGCGGTGTCGGTTCGATCATCGGCTTCGCCCACGACTGGGCCAATCCCGAAAACACCCGCCGCAGCTGGGACATGGTTGCGCGCTATGTCGTGCCCGAGATCAACGGCTATATCGACGGCCTGCGCAAATCGCGCCAGTTCGTGATCGACAACCGCGCCGTGTTCGAGCGCGCCGGCCAGGCCGTGATGGCCAAGATCATGCAGAACGACAAGGCCGCCGCCGCACTCCAGCAAACCGGCGTCGGCCGCGTCGCGATTCCGGCCGTGAACGCGCCAGATCTCGCCAAGGAAGCGGCAAAGCAGAAGGCGTGATTTGCGGCCCACGCGCCGCAGGGCGGAGGGAACGCACGTCGCGCCGCATCCACGGCTGTCGTGCCGGCGAAGGCCGGGACCAATACGCCGCAGCGGGTGTTGCGAGAGGGACTCGTCGTTTCGGCGTGGTTCAACAATGACCATTTGTGGTTATGGGTTCCGGCCTTCGCCGGGACGACGGTGGGGAAGGTTCGCAATTCAAGACGTCAATTGCGTGCTGTCATCACCCGCCACCGGGTCTCGCCTTCGGCGAGCCCGATGACAGGCTCCAGCGGGTGATCCAATATTCCAGAGGCAGCTATGCTTGAACCGAAAGGCCGCGGCGTACTGGATCGCCCGGTCCCGTCTTCGCCAAGGCTTCGACGAGGCCATGACTCCCCGGCGCGCCGAAGCTATAGCGGAGGCGACGAGCCGGGCGATGACAGTTGAGGATGGGACATAGCTTCGCGTTCTCGCGACATGTTTCGTCCGAGCTTTTGGATTTCGTTCCGCCCTCTCTTGCAGAGGGCGCAGGGAAAGCCGGGTGCCGATCGCACCCATGGGCCCCGAGCAATAGGTAGAAAGCTCGGGGGTAGGACCACAGGTGTAACCGGAGCAATCCGGCTTTCCCTGCGCGATGGGCTACGGCTTACTTCGTGCTCTCCCCGGCGAGACTGGGCTTTGTTGTCACCGCCTTCACAACGCGCACCGCGCAATGCGAAAAGACACCTACCACTAGGGCGTCAGGACCACACGACTTCACCGTCCGCATCAGTCACACTCGTCGGTCGCGACATCAGCGTCCACCGCATCTCGACCCACGTTCGTGACGACCGCGAAGCGCCCCTCCATCGGGTGAGACGGGCGGAATTGAACATCTGATTTGCCCGACGACGGAAGCGCAAATTTGCCCGTCGGGTTAATTTGTCGCAGCCTGATTTTCCAACTCCAGAGTCAAGCCGGCGCTCACGCTTCCTGCTTTGACGCCTTTTCATGCGAAGCTGCTCTTTCCTTGAGCGTTATCCTCCCTCGTGCCTCAACGCCTGAAACTTGATCTCGTCTGCTCTCGAGAGAACAAACTCCAGCAATGGAGAGCGGTTACCCTCATTATAGCCGACCACCAGATCGACCATGGGCGGCGCGCCCTGAATCGGCCGGCAGACGATGGTTTTCGGCAGCAAGTTCCGCGCGTAGAGCGGAAGAAGGCTGATGCCGCCGGTAGAGGCGATCAGCGAAATGGCCATCGCCAGATTTTCTGCCTGGTGCGCGGCTTCGATCGACAACCCGTGTCGCATGAAGAAGTCTTCGATCGCCTTGCGCAGCGTTGGCGCCCTCATCGCGGAAACGCCGATGTAGCTCTGCCCCGCCAGATCCTTCGGACGGACCGAGGAGCGCGCCGCAAGCGGATGGTCTCGTGGCATCACAACCAGGATCGGGTCATGGCGAAGCAACTTGAACTGAAGGCCCGCCGCGCTCCTCTCCGGGCGCATGAATGCGAGGTCAATCTTGCCCCGCGTAAGTCCCGCAGCGAGGTCGGGAGAGTCCCCGCTATGGATCGTGATTTCCGTGCTCGGCAGCTTGCCACGCAGAATATCCATGACTGCCGGAAGCCAGTCCATCTCGTACCCGGTAAGAAATCCTATCGAGAAGGCCGATTTCGCCGGCTGCGCGGCGCGCCGGGCGGCTTCGGCGGCGGCCTCGACCTGCAACAGAGCCACCCGCGCATGGTCAAGAAACACACGCCCCGACGGCGTCAGCTCGACGCCGCGCGGTCCGCGCACGAATAACTGCACACCGAGCTCCATCTCGAGATCGTGGATCTGACGGCTCAGTGACGGTTGCGCGGTATGCAGGCGCGTTTGGGCCGCGACCGAAAGACTGCCTTCCTCGGCCACGGCGACGAAATAACGGAGATGCCTGAGCTCCACAGCTATTCCTCAAAAGTATACCTCAAACCCTACGAAGTCTTTCTCAAAAAGGCCAGCCCCTCCTAAATCTCCGGTCATTGAAGCCTCAACAGCGCAACAGCTCCCGAGGCTCCGCTGCGAACGGTCTAAGCGAACCAGGCCGATCAAGCATATCGGTCCCATCGACTGGAGAGAGATATGACCAATTCCGTTGTCTTGATCACAGGCGCCCTTACCGGCATCGGCCGCGCCGCGGCGCTCGCCTTCGCCCGCGGAGGCGCGAGCGTGGTTATTTCCGGTCGCCGCGACGATGCCGGTCGATCACTGGCGAACGAACTCCGGTTGCTTGGCGTCGAAGCGGAATTTGTCCGCGCCGACGTCCGGCACGAGAGCGACGTTTCGGCACTGGTCGAGCAAACGATGAAGCGGTTCGACCGGCTCGACGTGGCGGTCAACAACGCCGGCACAGAAGGCGTGTCCGGCCCGGTCACCGAGCAAACCGCAGAGAGCTACGCGGCAACGTTCGACACGAACGTCCTCGGTGTTCTCCTGTCGATGAAGCACGAGCTCCGGGTCATGCAGCCACAAGGTTTCGGCAGCATCGTGAACATCTCGTCGACCATGGGCAGCCGCGGAGCGGCGAATGCGTCCCTCTACGTCGCCAGCAAACATGCCGTCGAGGGCTTGACCAAATCCGCCGCCCTGGAAGCGGCTGCCTTCGGCGTTCGCGTCAACGCGATTGCGCCTGGCCCGATAGAGACCGCAATGCTCGACCGGTTCACGGGCTCGGCCGATCGCAAGGCCGGATTGATCACAGGAATCCCGCTGAAGCGTGCGGGACGCCCCGACGAGCTCGCAGACGCCATCCTGTTCGCGGCTTCGGGCAAGGCGTCGTTCATCACCGGTCAGATCATCAGCGTCAACGGCGGCAAGACTGCCGCGTGAAGACTTCCCGATAATGTCTCAAACAGGAGAACAACCATGACCGACCTCATCAGCCGAACCGCCCTCGTCACCGGTGCCTCGCGGGGCATCGGCCGCGCCACCGCCCGCGCGCTCGCTCTCGCCGGCGCCCGCGTTATTGTCCACTACGGGAATTCCGCCAAGGACGCACATTCCCTGGTCGCGGAAATCCGCGAAGCCGGAGGGCAGGCCGACGCCGTCGGCGCCGATCTGTCGGCATCCGATGGCGCGCAGAGGCTCGCCGCCGAGGTGCGCAAGCTCGTCGTGGGCCAGCTCGACATTCTCGTCGCCAACGCGGGAATTGCGGTGCCCGCGACCATCGAAGCCCAGACCGTCGAGGACTTCGATCGCATGTTCGCGGTCAACGTCCGTGCGCCGTTCTTTCTGGTGCAGCAGTTGCTTCCCCTCATGGGCGACGGTTCCAGCATCGTGATGACATCGTCATTGGCGGCGCGAGCCGCTGTCGGGCAGTTACCGGCATATTCCGCCACCAAAGGCGCGATCGACACGATGGTGAAGCACTTCGCCTCGCTGCTTGGGCCGCGCGGCATCCGCGTCAATGCCGTGGCGCCGGGCATCATCGACACCGACATGTCGGAATTCGCCAAGACGGATGAGGGCCGCGATTACGCACTCAAGATGCAAGCCCTGCAACGGATCGGTCATGCCGACGATGTCGCCGACGTCGTGACCTTTCTCGCTTCATATTCGGCACGCTGGGTGACCGGCGACACCATCCAGGTCGGTGGTGGATCAAAGCTCTGACTTTGGGAGATCCGTCATGAAACTCTACCAATCCTCCGGCTCGCCCAACTCGCGACGCGTGAGAATCTATCTGGCGGAGAAGGGCATCACGATGCCCTTCGTACCGGTCGATCTCGGTGCGCGCGAGCAGTTCTCGGACGCCTACGCGGCCATCAACCCACGACGCGTCGTGCCCGCCCTCGTTCTTGACGACGGGACGGCCATAGCAGAAGTACCGGCGATCATTCGCTATCTTGAAGAAACGCATCCGAACCCGCCGTTGCTCGGAAGTTCGCCGAAGGAAAAGGCAATCGTCGCCATGTGGGAGCGCCGGATGGAATTGGAGGGGTTCGCAGCGGTCATGGAGACCGTGCGCAACGGGGCCGCCGGCCTCAAAGGGCGCGCGATCGCAGGTCCCCACGGCTACAATCAGATCCCCGAGCTGATCGTCCGTGGTCGGAGCCGGATCGCCGACTTCTACGGCGATCTCGAGGCACGCTTGTCCGAAATGCCATTCGTTGCGGGTGACGAATTCAGTATTGCCGACATCACTGCGATCGTCGCAATCGACTTCGCGAGCAAGGCTCTGGAATTATCCATGCCGGGAGAGAACGGGGCGTCGCGCCGATGGTACAGTTCCGTGGCTACGCGTCCCAGCATGACAGCTTAGGTGCGCCCCGTCACAATGGCATCGAGGCCGCGTCGCCCTTCCGCTGAGAGACTACGCCACCGCTCCGATACCGACGACGTCGATGCCGTCGACGCGGCCGCGGATCGGGAGCGTGCCGAGATCGCTCAACGGAAATGGCGGCGGCGCGGCGAAGCGCACCGTGGCCGCGCGTGAGGCGAGAAAGCCGCCATCGACCTTGCGGCTCAGCTCTTCCAGCCGCGCGGCGGTGTTCATGACATCGCCGTTGAACACGATCGCGCGCTTGACGTCGCCGATCTCGCCGACGATCACGGGACCGAAATGCAGGCTGCCGCGAATCTGCGGCACCGCACCGAATTCGCGCTCGAACTGCGGGGCCGCCTTCTCAAGCGCGCGGCGCATCGCCACGAAGCAGCGCAACGGCCGGCAATCGACCGCGCCGCTCTGTTCCGGCCAGGTCACGATGATCTCGTCGCCGACATAGTTGAGCACTTCGCCGCGATAATCGACCACCGATTGCGTCAACAGGCGGAAGGTGCGGTCGAGAAAGCGATGGATGCCGATGCCGCCAAGCCGCTCGGCGAGCCCGGTCGATCCCGCGATGTCGACGAACAGCACGAAACGGTCTTCCTCGACCGGTGCGTGATAACGCCCGGTGACGAAGTTCAAGAGCGCGCGCGAGCCGATCAGATTGGCGATGCTGAATCCGAGATTCACCAGCACCGAGACGATCGCGGAACGGGCGAAGCTCGACCAGAAATCCGGTAGCGAATCCTGCGGCGCCACCCCCGCGATGCGCTCGCCGGGCTGCAGCAGCTGGATGCCGATGATGATGGCTGCGTAAATGGCGCTGCGCACGGCCAGGTTGGTGAGGAAGGACAGGCGATTGAGCCAGTCCCAATCCTCGAGGACGAACAGCTCGATCGAGCCGATCACTGCGGCAAGCAAGAAGCCGTAGGTGATGCCGACAATCATCTGGGCAGAGCCTGCGCCGTAGCTGGTCAGCGTGATCGTGACACCGGAGAGAATTCCGGCAACGATGACGGCGGCAAGGCGCTGCAGCTTCCGCTCCAGCCTCGCGCTCATGCGCTGCGGCCGAGGCGAGGCATCTGCCGATCCGGTCGATGCGGACATGGGATGTTACCTTTCCGCGGCAGCGAGGAGGTTGCGAGCTAGGTCCCCTGATCGAACGCCTTGCGCAACGCGACATAGCCGGCCTGCTGCTGGCTCCAGTTGCGGCCGCCGGTGATGGCGCCGTCGACGACGAGGTCATGGCCGTTGATGAAGCTCGATTCGTCGCTCGCCAGAAACACCGCGGCATGCGCGATGTCGTCGGGCAGGCCCGCACGCGGGATCGGCTGCGCCGCCTTGTAGACCTCGCGCATCACGTCCGAGGTCTTCTCGGCCGCTTCGGTCGACAGCCCGAGCGCTTTGCCGAAAATGCCGGTGGCGATCGCGCCGGGCGAGATCGAGTTGACGCGAATGCCGGACTCGCCGAGCTCCATCGCCACGCATTTGGTGAAATGAATGACGGCGGCCTTCGCGGCGCCATAGACCATCGACGAGGAGAAGCCGGCGAGCCGTCCGGCGATGCTGCCATTGTTGATGATGCTGCCTGAGCCCTGTTTACGCATATATGGCGCGGCGTGCTTCATGCCGAGCATGACGCTGCGCACCAGGGTTGCCATCGCGGCGTCGAACCGCTCGACGTCGAGGCCCTCGATGCCGCCGGTCTGCGCCGGGCCGCCGGCATTGTTGAACAGGCAATCGATCCGGCCGAACCTCTCCACCGCCAGCGCGATCAGCGCCTGCATCTGCTCCTCGACCGTGACGTCGGTCTGCCGAAACACGCAATTGCCGCCGAGCTGTTGCGCAAGTGCCTCGCCCTCCGGCGCGCGGCGCCCGGCGATCACGACCCTTGCGCCTTCGGCGACAAAGACCTCCGCCGTGCGCAACCCGATGCCGCTGGTCGCCCCGGTTATCACCGCGACCTTGCCGTCCAGCCGTCCCATGCCGGTCTCCCAACTTAGCCTTTGATGTTGCGGATATTCCCCAGCCACTCCTGACAACGCAAGCATGGGCACGGTTAACGGCCAGCGAGGTCCGCCTGTGGCCAGAAGGCCACAACTGCGGTTTTTCGGTCGCAGCGGCCTTATTTTGGGGCGCCTGTTCACGTGAACTGGAACGACTGATGGCGAAATGGATCGACGATTTCAGGGCGAGTTGGCGGGGTGATTCCCAGCCATCGATGCTGCTTGCGGTCGCCTTCGCCGTGCTCTGTCTCGTTTTGGCCACGGTCGCGCGCTTCGGGCTCGCCCAGATCAGGCCGGACGTGTTCTTCACGCCCTATTTCCCGGCGGTGTTCTTCGCGACCGCCCTTGGCGGCTTCCGGATCGGGATCGCAACCGCGCTGGCAAGCGGCCTGCTCGGCGTCCTCCTCAACTTCAGCAGTTCGCACGTCGATCCGGCGCGCTTTGCGCTCCTGATGATCTTCTGGGTGGTATGCGGTATCGCGATCTGGGGCGTCGAGCACTACCGTTCCCTGGTCGCGCAGCAGCGCGAAGTCTCCAAACGGCTGATCGAGGAGGAGCAGTACCGCAAGATCGTGGTCGACGAGTTGCAGCACCGGCTGAAGAACAAGTCCTCGACCATTCATGCCGTGCTGCATCAGGCGTTGCAGGACCGGCCCGATGTCTGGCAGCGCATCGACCATCGCATCCGCGCGCTCTCGGCGACCGACGATCTGATCGCGCGGGTCGATGGCTATGGCTGCGATATCAAGGATTTGCTGCGCTCGGAGCTCGGGCCTTACGGCCATGTGCGGTTCAACCTCAACGGCGAGCAGCTGTTCCTGCCCGCCAAGCTTGCCGTCTCGCTCGCGCTGATCTTCCATGAGCTCGCAACCAACGCAGGAAAATACGGCGCCTTCTCCTCGCCGCGCGGGCTCCTGCAAGTGTCCTGGACGGTGGACGATGGACGTCTCAACGTGATCTGGGACGAAACCGAGGGACCGGTGGTCGGGATCATCGGCGAAGCCGGCTTCGGCACCAAGCTGTTGAAGTCGGCGCTGCGGCCGTTCGACGGCAAGACCGAGATCAGTTACCTGAAGACCGGTGTTCACTGCACCATGCAGTGCAAGCTTCCCAACTGTTGATAAGTCGACTTTCCGGCACAGCCGCACTTGTTGATGCAACCGCGCGCTCTGCAATCGCTTTCACCAGCGGCCGGAGCCACCATTGATACTCTGTTAATGACGATTGCCGCGACGGCTTGCGAAAGCAGCCCGGGTCTCATTCTGTCACGGCATTTCGCAAGTCCGCTTAACCAAAACTACAACGGACTTTGCCAAGGTCGGCACATGCATAGTTTCACCAAACACGATTTTCAGGCGGGCGCGGCAGCGACCAGCCAGGACGACATTTCCAGCAATGAACTGCGCATCTTGCGCGATCTTCTCCAACTGCTGCCGGCGGGCGTGACCGTCCAGGACGAGCAGGGTCAGTTCATCCTGGTGAACGAAGCGGCAGCCAGCCAGTTGCAGCTGGCCGCCAGCGCGAGCCAGCCGTCGCCGGTCGACGAACGCCATGCCGCCAATCTGGACCTGCTGCGCAGCGGCCGTCCGGTGGTGCTCGAGGAAGTGCTCTCCTGCGGCGCATCCAAATACGTGTTCCTCACCTCGCACCGGCCCGTTCAGATCGCCGGCCGCAATCTCCTGATCTCGACATCGACCGATATCAGCGAGCAGAAGGCATTCGAGGACCAACTGTTCCGTTCGGCCTACTATGACGAGCTGACCGGCCTGCCGACCCGCCGGGTGATCGAGCATCGCGTCAACGGCCTGATCCGCGACGATTCACAAAGCCATTTTGCGCTCGCCTTCCTCGACGTCGACAATTTCAAGCACATCAACGACTATTACGGCCACGCGATCGGCGATGCGCTGCTGATCGAACTGTCCAAGCGGCTCGGCCACGCGCTGCGCGAGACCGATATCCTGTCACGGATCTCCGGCGACGAATTCCTGCTGCTGCTGAACCCGATCAGCGGCAATGACGAGGTTGCCGAATTCATCCATGTCATGCAGGAGCGGCTGAAGGCGCCGTTCTTCATCGAAGAATCCGAGATCTTCGCCTCGACCTCGATCGGCGTCAGCCTCTACCCCATGCACGGCAGGAGCTACGAGGCGCTGCGCCAGAATGCCGACATCGCGATGTACCGCGTCAAGAACAACGGCAAGGGCTCGACCGCGTTCTTCGACAACAGCATGGAGCGCGAGGCGCTGGCGCGGATGAAGATCGAGCAGTCGTTGCGGCTGGCGATCCTGGAAAAGCGCTTCTGCTGCGCATTCCAGGCCAAGGTCGATATCCGCACCCACGAGGTCCAGGGCATCGAGGCGCTGGTGCGGCTGCGCGACGACGAGGGCGTGATCCAGGCGCCGGGCACCTTCATCAACCTCGCCGTGGAGCTCGGCCTGATCGACGAACTGACGTTCCTGGTGCTCGCGGAAATCGTCAAGTCGATCGACCTGATCAACGACACGTTCGGCCCGACCGCAACGATCAGCATCAATGTTGCGGCCAAGCAGGCCGGCAATGTCGAATTCATGCGCCGCTTCGCCCGCGCGATCGAGGAGACCGGCTTCCCGAAGCGATTCATGATCGAGGTGACCGAGGACGCGTTCGTGACCCGGTCGCATTTCCAGGACCAGATCGTGCCGATCCTGCGCGGCATCGGCGTCGGCATCTCGATCGACGATTTCGGCATCGGCTATTCGTCGCTGTCTGCGCTCGCCGACATCACCGCCGACGAGATCAAGATCGACCGCTCGTTCATCACCGACATCCATCAGCGGCCGCGCAGCCAGGGTATCCTGCGCGCGATCGAGTCGCTGAGCGAGGCGCTCGGCATGACCGTGATCGCCGAGGGCATCGAGTCCTACGAGGAGCTCACCTATCTGCAGGCGGCGACCAAGATCCGCTATGCCCAGGGCTATTACTTCGCCAAGCCGATCTTCCTCGAAGACCTGAAGCCCGCGACGCCGGTCGCCAGCGAGTCGCGCGCCAGCTTGGCGGCGCGCCCGGCCCAGGACGGCCGCCAGGGCTATTCGCGCGCCAGCGGTTTTCGGCGGTAGAGACCTGTTCGCTTCAAACAGGCGGTCTCTGTCACCTCGCCCCGCTTGCGGGGAGAGGTCGGAACGCATGCAGCGCAGCGGAACGCGTTCCGGGTGAGGGGGAGCCTCCGCGAATCCAACTGTCACCGAATCTCGGGAGATAGCCCCTCTCCCCGTAAGAATGGGGAGAGGGAGAAGTCCGCCTACTTCTCCAGCACCGGCAACGGCGGCACGCCGTTATTCGCGGGAGCTGCCTGCATCGTGATCAGCATCATCGAGACCATGTCGTAATAGCCCATGATGCCGATGATATCGGTGATGCCGCGTTCGCCGAATTTCTCCCGCGCGGCCTTGTAGACGGCGTCGCTGACCTTCTTGTCGCGATAGAGCGCGATGCCGAGATCGTACAGCGCGGTCTCGTCATCCTTCATGCCGTCGGGCCGCGTGCCCTTGGCGATGGCGTCTGCGATCTTCGGATCGAGGCCGCCCTTCATCGCCAGCGGATAATGCGCGGACCATTCGTACTGCGCGGTCCAGTGCCGTGCGGTGATCAGGATCGCCATTTCGCTGAGCCTTGCCGGCAGCGAGGTATTCCAGCGCAGATATTCCGACAGGTTCGACAGCTTTGGCGCCAGATCGGGGTTGCGGATATAGGCGCGGTAGGGCGGCGCGGTGAATTTGGCATTGCGCGGCGGCGCGCTGATCATGTCGGCCCAGGCCTTTTGCGCCGACGACAGCTCCTCGGCCTTGAGCGGCGCAAAGCGCACGGCGTCCTCGCTGTGCGCGGCCTGCACTGAAAATGCCAACGCCGCCACGATCCCAACCGCAAGAACCCTCACCTCACGTCTTTTTCTCATTGTCGTCCTCCCTCAAGGGCGCCTTGCGCCGGGCCGCACCCTACCGCGACGCCGGCCGCCGGCCTATATTGAGGCCGATCGATCGCCGAGCGAAGGTGTCAGCCATGCAGCCTGTATCTATCCTCCTGAACATTCTCTGGATCCTGATCGGCGGGGCGTGGATGGCGTTCGGCTGGCTGATCGCCGCCGTGATCATGGCGATCACCATCATCGGACTGCCGTGGGCGCGCGCCGCCTTCAACATCGCGGTCTACACGCTGCTGCCGTTCGGGTCGCGCGCGGTGCGCCGCGATGAAGTCACCGGGATGTCCGATATCGGCACCGGACCGCTCGGGGTGATCGGCAATCTGATCTGGTTCATTCTGGCCGGCTGGTGGCTCGCGATCGGCCATCTGATCACCGCGATCCTGCTTGCCGTGACCATCATCGGCATTCCCTTTGCCTGGGCGCATCTCAAGCTTGCCGGCATCGCGCTGTGGCCGATCGGCAAGGTGATCGTACCGGCGTAAGGCGGACGCATTTGTCCCTTGGATTTTTCAGGGGACTCGTATTTTCAACTAAAGGTTAGCTTGCGGGCTCGCCGGCTGGCGGACCAGTTTCCTGAACATTGACTTCATCCAGTTGTGCGTTCCCGCCGCGCTTCCAGGGCGCGACCTTCACCAAGGTTACCTATGCCTCCATCATCAAAGCACGGAAGCCCCATCCTCTATAAGGCTGGCCAGCCGATCATTGCGCTCAGAAATTTCAAGCTTGGCGAACCCGGCCGCGACGACGGCCATCGTGAGGAATTCCTTCAACGACTTGTACACGAGCGCCCCGATGTCATTCCGATGGAGGAAATCGAGCCTGCCTTCAGACCATTGATTTCGGTTTGCACGGAACTTGTCACACAAGCAGGTTCAATCGACAATGTGTGGGTGACACCACACGGCGGCCTGATACTCGGCGAATGCAAGCTTATTAGAAATCCACAGTCGCGCAGAGAAGTCGTCGCTCAGGTTCTTGACTATGCGCGCGCGGTAAAGGGCTGGCATTTTGAGGACCTGGAAGCAGCGGTCCGAAATGCCCGAAAGGAGCCGTCCTTCTCACTTTGGGCATTGGTCAAAGATCAGACGGACCTCGACGAGGAGCTGTTTGTTGATGCGGTCACACGGCGTCTTCGGTCCGGCCGCTTTATGCTTCTGGTCATTAGCGATGGCATCCATGAGGGAGTTGAAGCCCTCGCTGGCTATCTTCAATTGCACGCCGGCGTTCACGCCGGATTGGCCTTACTAGACCTTTCGCTCTGGGAAGGTATTGACGGGGGCATTTTGGTTGTCCCACGCATTCCACTTAGAACGGTGTTGATTGAACGGGGCATCGTGGTGACGGACGGAACGGGCACCCGGATCGATCCACCGTCCACGGCTGGAAACGCGGGTTTCGATTCCCCAAGACGAGTGACTGCCTCGGAGCCTGAATTCTATGCTCAGCTCGATCAACACCAGCCGGGGCAAGCCGAGGGGCTTCGTGCTTTTCTGACCTCGCTCAAACCGTTGGGGATCGAGCCCGAGTTTGCCAGATCCCTGTCTCTGCGCTGGCAAAGCGGCAAGGGCGCTACGCTCTCCGCCGGGACAATCGAACCTACGGGCAGTATCTGGCTGCTTAAGGCCGTGACAGATGCTCGCCTCGCTGGAAGTGAACCCGCCGCTCAGAAATATCTTGCGGCTGTCGCGCGGCTCGCCGGAGGTTCGGTGAAGCGATACGACACCGGATCTGTCGACGCTCGCGGAGCCGACGGGCGTTCATTGCGGATATCCGCCCTCACTGAACATGCTGCCGAGTGGAGGGACGCGATCGCCGATTTCGTGAAGGACATCGCGTAGCAGATACCCCTCAAGGCAACGACCGGCGGCCACGATCGTCAGCATTTGTTGCCGGGGTAAGCGGCTCCGAAACGCAAATCAGCGCGCGAGCGCGTCGACCTGCGCTTCGAGCGCTTCGATCACCATCGTCAGCGAGGCCGTTTTGCCCATCGTCCGCGAGATGATCGGCGCGCCGGACTGGAAGCCGGTCAGGCCCGCAATCATCATCACGGCGCGGACCCGCGCCTGCGCCGTCGTCAATTGCTCTTTGGAAGCTGCGATGATCAGCTTGGCCACGAGCTCGATGCCCGGCCGCCACAGTCCGGCATAGAGAACCTCGAACGCCCGCCCGGGATCCGCCAGCTCGCGTTGAACGAAGAGACGGTTCTGATCGCTCGCGGATGTGAGCAAGAATCGCGCCAGCGCCGTCAGCAGTAGCTTCAACTGCTCCCGGGCGCCGCCCGGATCGGGCGGCCCCTCCAGCGCCGCCAACGCGGTCTCGCCGACGGCTGCCATGCTCTCGCGGTAGCGCGCCAGGATTTCATGCGCGCAGGCGAGATACAGGCCTTCCTTGTTGCCGAAATAATAGTTGAGCGCGGGCAGGTTGATACCGGCGTCCTCGGCGATCTGGCGGGTCGTCACCCCTGCGAAGCCGCTGTTGCCGAACGCTGCGAGGGCGGCGTTGAGGATGCGGACGCGCGTCTCGTCACCCTTCTTGTAAGGGGTCGTGGCCGATCGCGTCGGCGGCGGCAGGGGGCTGTTTCGGGCGCTCATCGAAAAATCATATCACACGATATTAATTATTGCATTTTCTATCGTTTGATATAAATTTGCGGCCAACAATCAGGGAGAGCCGCTTATGCAGGCCGGAACGCTGGAAAAGCTGCGCAGCAACGTGGCCGCGCAAAGAGAGAGAACCCCCGGGATTTACGGCAAGGTCGATTTCGCCATCGTCCCGGAGCGATTTGCCGCCGATGCCGGCACGCCGAGCGTCCTCCCCGGCAAGTTCGCCGCCGCCCGCGCGGCGCTGCTCGCCGATCCCGACCGCATCGCGTTCATCCGCAGCTACACCATGATGGGCGATCCGCCCGCCGATGCTTATGCGGCACTGATGCGCGAATACGGCTTCCGCCGGCTGGTCACCATGCTGGTTCAGGCGAGCGACGCGGGCGTTGAGACGGTCGCCGATGCGCCGGCCGAACTGATCGCGCTGATCCGCGACATGGAGCGCACGCCCGCCTGGCTCGACATGAAGCTGGTCGAGGAAGGCGCCCGGATCGATCGCAACGGCGCCGCCAATCTGAGCCCCTTCATCATCCGCGGTGCGTTTCTCGCGACCTTCATGAACAAATACGCGGCGCTGCCGATGGCGATCACCCACGCCTTGTCGAGCGGCACGTCGGCGCGGCGCGTCAAGGAAACCGCGACGTTCTTCGCAACGTCAGTGCTGCCAGGTGCGCTCGGGCGTTTCGGGCCGGGCTTCAAGGCGGCCGCGATGGTGCGGCTGATGCATTCGATGGTGCGCGCCAACGTGATGCGCCGCGCCGACAATTGGGACATTTCGGTCTACGGCATCCCGATTCCGCAGGTCGACCAGATGCCCGCCGGGCTGATCCCGATTTTCCTGCTGGCGCAGAAGGTGCTGGCCGAAGGCCGCACGGCGTTCACGGCGGAGGAGCGGGCCCGTGTCGAGCTGGCACGCTACCGCTGCTTCCTGCTCGGCCTGCCGGAGGAGCTGCTCGCCGATACGCCGCAAGGAATTGTCGATCTCATGCTGTTGCGGTCCGCGACGCTGCGGGCGGGCTACGACGACAAGACCTGCGGCGAACTGGTCCGGGCCACGATGACGGCGACCTTGCGATCGGATGAGTCCTTCGGCAGCCGCCTGTTCGAAGCCTTCGAACGCAGCTTCGCGAAGTCGTTCTTCCTGAACGCCTTCCTGAATGGCGACAAGGCCAGGGCCGCATCGATCGGCGTGCCGATCACGGCGAGGGATCGCGCCCTCACGGCATTGGTCGGAATCTTCCTGTTCACCCGGCTTGCATTCTACCGGCTGGCATCCCGCATTCCCGGTTTGCGCGAGGTCGCGGACCGGCGCCTGGTCAGGCGAATTGAGAACCTGTTGAAGGACTATGGCCACGCCGAGTTCACGACCGATGCCTCGGCCTATCGGCCGGCGCACCCGTCAGCGGCGAAATCCTAAAGCGCGATGAGATTGAGTCGAAGAGCGACGCCACTGCGCCCCCTCTCCCCGTTCTTACGGGGAGAGGGTTGGGGTGAGGGGCCATCGCCGCGTATGCGATGATCACTGCGTTTGCGGAGA
>NZ_JACMYO010000033.1 GCF_020889685.1 Bradyrhizobium oropedii | reverse complement strand
TCCAGTTCCGTCAATTTGGCATCAGTCTGGAGTTCGTTCCGACCGTTCTCAGCAACAATCAGATCAATATCCACGTGAAGCCTGAAGTCAGCGAATTGTCGAAAGAAGGTGAAGTCAGCGTCAACGGGATCTCTGTGCCTGGTCTCTCCACTCGGCGTGCCAGTACCGTCGTCGAGCTTGCCAGTGGTCAAAGCTTTGCAATTGGAGGGCTCATTAGGCGCAATTTCGACACCGACATTGGTGCCTTTCCTTGGTTAGGCGATGTGCCGATCTTAGGCGCGCTGTTTCGCTCATCGTCATTTCAGAAGCAGGAGACGGAGCTGGTCATTGTTGTAACGCCCTATATCGTGCGACCAGCATCGAATCCGGGCAAGATAATCGCCCCCACCGACCGTATCGGACCGCCCTCGGATGCAGGCCGCACTTTGACAAACACATTGGCAAATTCGCGGCGAGGCCGCGTCCCTTCCCCCACGGCAGTACCCGGCGCGGCCGGCGGTGCATTATCGAATGAGGACCGAGAATGATCTTACGACAGCTGTGCTGTTTGATCGCTATTGGCGTAGCCTTGGACGGATGCACAAATCGTGCTTCGATATCTTCTGAGCCGCCCGAGCAAGCAATCGAAGTGGCGCAGAAGACCAGTGTCTTGTCGCTACAAGGTCTTCGTTGCGCCGAGAGATATCGGCTGCGGAATTTCATTGCGAATGCAAGTCGCGGTCGGCGGGATGCCCTCCATCTCGACGTCACTGGCTCACCCCGGCTCATTGCTCAAGTGGCGCATGAGGCCCGCGCAATGGGCGTTGCCCCTTATAATATTCACTTAGCCGCCTCCCCCGTCGATCTACCCGCCCATTTCGGGGTACGGATCGAGGCAATTATCTACGAAGCATATCCTCCCGTTTGCCGGTCGCTTTCGATCGTCGGCCCTTCAACTGACGATAATTCCTTTGACCCGACGCTGGGCTGCTCGATCCGGAATAATCTCGGAGTCATGATCAACGATCCTGGCGACTTGCTGGGGAATAGTGCTGTCATGCCAACCAGTGGTGATCGTGCGGTGCGTCCCCTTATCGCTCGTGGGATCTCCACACCGGGCAACGGCAGCAAATCGGAAGATGCAATTCATGACACGGCTCCGCCAGAGTCCCCATGAGCGGCTCACGAGCCCATACTCGCAGCAAGACATGCAGTGTTGGCTGATATTCTGGTCACTAGGTTCGCGATAAGGACCAGCCACTTCTGTGATTACTGCGCCGCTTGTCGATCAAATTCTGTATTTGACCAGGATCCTCCGCATCAGCCTTGCGCGAAGTTAGACCAGGCCGGCAGCAAAGACTGCCTTTGCGACCCGCTCAAAACACGCAATCGGAACGGCCCTCCCCATCGTCGCCTTTTGGATCAGCTCACGCGCTAAAACATGGTCCTGGACAATACTCAGATGCAGGGCCCGCGCCTCTTCAAGCAGCCGCGAAGCAAGTTCGCCCTCAGCGCGGCATACCAACACTGGCACTCCGGTCTCGCCGCGAACGTAGCGCAGCCCGATCACCGTCGCGGGCCCCGTCAGTATCAATGTGGCTCGACGAATGCCGATCGGGGATTCGCTTGCCGCCTCGCGACGGATCCGGCGGTGTTCGCCCTTGATCTGCGGATTGCCCTCCTGTTCCTTGGATTCGCGCTTCGCTTCGCTCTCTGTCATGCGCATGTCGCGCAAAAATAGCCAGCGCTGAATGAGCAGATCAGCCAAGCCGCCGATCAGAAAAGCCCCGGCCGCAATCTCGATCAGGACTTTGAGCTCTTGAAAGACGAAGCCGAAACATCCCATTCCGCAGACAGGCAAGTATACCAGCGCCTTCCAGCTTGCGATCACAGTAAGAAGAAGGATTGCGCCGAGGCTGAGCACCTTGATGAGCGACTTACCAAGCTCTACAAGCGATCGCTGAGAGAAAAGCCGCTTCAACCCTTTGATGGGATCCAATTTCTCAAGGGTTGGCTTGAGCGGCTCGACAGAAAACGTCGGCCCGCCAGTGGCCACGAAACTGGCCAGAATGGCTGCGGCCGCGGCCGCCCCAATAATTGGGACGACGGCGGTCATGGTGAGTTCGACCAATCCGATCAGCGCCTGCGCGACCGCGCCGTTGAAGGGCTGTTCCTGTAGCTTGTCGATGAGCCGCACCGCTTCATGCCACCCATCTTTGATCGAGCCTGCTCTGAGGCATAGACAGCCGAAACCGGCGCAAATGCTGAGCGCGCTCACGAAGTCGCCGCTGCGCGCGAGCTGCCCTTTCTTACGGGCGTCCCGTAGCTTCTTGGCAGTTGGTGGAAGCTTCTTCTCCTCGCTCGAATCGTTCATTTCAAGAACTTCTCGAGCCACTCCAGTACACCGTTGAACTGGGTGATCTCCGCTCTCATGTATTCGATGAGGTAGACGGTGTAGCTGACCATGATGATGCCAAACGCCGCGTTCTTGATGGTCGGGGAAAGATCGTTCAGCTTGATTTGCGGCGCAAAGCGCCCGAGCAACATGAGCGATACCTCGATCAGGAGCAGCAGAGCCAGCACGGGCCCCGAGACCAGCAGGGTCGTATGCATGATATGATCGAGAAGCGCTACGAATTCCATTGCCCCTTGCTGGGTGAGGGGTGGTAGTAGCCGATCCACGGGCCAGATCAGATAGCTGCCATAGAGGCACCTGACCATCGTCTGCAGACCTCCAGATAGAACGAAAATCGTAACTGCAGCAGTCCCGAGAAAAAGCCCCGTCGCCGAGGCTTGGCTGCGTGTCGCAGGATCGTCCACCTGGCTCGAAATACCGCGCTGGGTGTCGATGATGTCACCAACTGCCTGAATGCTCCATAGTGGTATACTGAGCAGGATGCCGAACAGTAGGCCGATGAATATCTCCTTGAGACCGAGGAGCGCGACTGCGACCATACGAGTGTCCGGATTTAGCATCTGCAGGCTGTCCCTGATATGAGCCAAGCATGGCAGCCCAAGCGCGATCGTCAAGCTTCCGCGGATCATCCCGCTAATGTGCGGCCGCGTGAACACGGGATGCACCAACATAATGCCGAGGGCCCGGGCTGCACCAAGGCCGGCTGCAACAATGAACTCGGTAGCAGTCTGGATCAGAATTTGCGTCTCGGTGAAGGACAAACTATGCATTTGAAGGTTTGTTGATCGTTCGCTTCGGCCAATCGAACCAGCCACGCTCGCCGCGCCATGATGTTAGAATTCAAGAAGGTCGCAGATATTCAGCCGGTTCGCTCCAGACTCTACAGGATGACGCGCCCATGATGTGAAAGGCACATCACTTCGGCCCAACTGCCTCCCATCGCTTCCCCCGCGACGAGACATGGCCAGTTTCAAGGATAGCACCAGCCGACCTCAGGCCCTGCAGGGCCGACAAACCAAGCTCTATTGACCTCTCACGCCGAACGCATCGTTCGAGTGTCTGCCAACCGTCCTAGCCTTCATCGATCTTGACGCCTCGCTTTCCGGTCTCGAGCAGCACTCTTTCGAAGGCGAAATCGACAAGGCCGCTTGCGATCAAAATAGCAGTCTTCCTCTCATGCTACTGAGGCTCGCTTTCGATAAGCTGACGGACTATCTCCTCGTGATTCACACGAGCGATGGCGATGGCGACCCTGTGCCGGACGCTCACCCTTGCGTTCCACTTACCAATACCTCGTGAGAGTTGGGAACTCCGCGAAGATCTGCTGGGCTTGTTCGATAAGTGGCGCGCTCAGCACCGGAGAAAACAGAACAAGCACGGCGACAACAACAAGGAGTTTCACGGTAAGCGGCAAGCTTTGATCCTGCAGCTGCGTTGCCGCCTGGATGATGCCGATACCCAATCCGACGACGAGAGCTGCAATGAGCGGCGGCAGAACCCAAATCATGAACAGGACGAGCGATCGGCTCAGGTGAGTGAGAATACCGGCATCATCCATCTTAACCTCCCCGCGTTGCGTAACTTAAGACTAATCCGTGCATGAGCCGCGACCAGCCGTCGATCGTAACGAACAGAAAGAGCTTGAAAGGGACGGAAATCAGCGTTGGTGAAACCATCGACATTCCCATTGCCATCAAGATCGTAGTTACGATCAGGTCGATCGTGATGAATGGAAGATAGAGAAGGAAGCCGATTTCAAAGGCGCGCTTGAGTTCCGATATCAGAAAGGACGGTATCAGAATCACAAAGTCATCGGCCGTTGTGTTGCTGCGCATTTCCTCCGACCAGACATGTTCTGTCGACGAGAGGAAGAACGAACGCTGCTCCTCATTGGTGAACTTCTTGAGATGGGCGCGCAGCGGCTCGCTCCCTTCCTTGGCAGCGGTCACCCAGTCATCGAACGTTTGATATCGAAGTTGCGGTTCGGTCAGACGATTGTAGGTCTGCTCAAATACTGGAGCGCCAATGAAGACGGTAAGGATCAATGCAGCGCCATACAGAACGATGTTCGGGGGTATCGACTGTGTCCCGAGCGCGTTACGGACCAGGAAGAGAACAACGGAAACCTTTATGAAGGCGGTCGTTGTGACCACCGCGAACGCGAGCAGGCCAAGGCCGACCGTCACCGCGAGAAGCGCAACGATGCTTGGTTGAATGTCACTCATTGACCGCCAACCTGTCGCGTAACCTGACGGCCAGTTTCTCACCGACACGCACGATGTCGCCGCGGCCGATCAATCGACCGTTCGCGAGAATGTCGACCGGACCATCAAGCGGTCGCCCGAGGTCGAACACATATCCTTCGTTGACGTTTCGCAACGTACCTAACGGTATAGGCCAGCGACCGCATTCGAACACAAGCGTGATCTCAATGTTGTCGATGTCGGCTTCCGATGACGGAACCAGCTGCTGTGCTTGAGGTCGTGGCGTCATATGGGCACACTCTAGAGGATGGGGTTGCAGGCGGAACGGCCCCTGCAGGACCAGTCTGGCACCGGCCACCTGAGCCGGAGCCCATAGCTTGTCCGCATTGAGGATGACTATGTGCTGAGCGAAGGGAGTGATGTCCGGCAGTAGCGCGTCGCCGCTCTGTGCTTGACGAAGGAGTGCGATGCTCACGCGAAGCGAGCCGATCGCTATCGCGACCGTGACAGGAAACTCCGGAGAAAGCCTGGGCATTTCCGGCGGCAGTTGGCCAAGCAGCTGGGCTAACACCCGGAATGCAGGGGGAACCCGGCGATCGAGAGACGAGAACAGGAACAGGCGCGCCTTGTCAGTGAGCGGTCCGTAGGCAGTGTCGAATTCTAGATAAGGCCCTTCTGTCCGTGCTTCGTCGATGCGGACAAGTTGTAAATCTCGCGCGAACAAGTCCTCTAGTCGCGTGAGCCACGTTTCAAGCGCGAGCTCGAGAAGGAGCGAACTGGTTGGGTCGGAAGGTAGAGTAAGGCCCTGCTGCACCGTCGAAATCAGTGCCTCGGCAAGCCGACGAGGCAAAGACAAGATCGCCGTTTCGTCCCCGACGCGAACTACGCAGTCAAGCATCGAGACGGCAGATGGCTCTGCATGCCAGACAAGCCGGCTCATGCGCACGAACAGGGGCTTGTCGCCAAGGCGGCTCCGTAGAACTACGCGCGGAGCGGCGACCTCATTGACCCACGAGACTACCTCGTGGGTCAGCGTTAGCGGTGGCTCGAATGGTAAGAGTTCGCCCCGAGCATTTGCCGACCCCATTTCTACAGAACCGCAAGCTGGCGCCGAGATCAGTGAATCAGCCATTAGATCGAATCGCCTACCGCTCGCCCAGGCGAGCCGCACTGATAGCGAAGCAAAACCTCATCGTCGGCCTCGATTTCGGCCGCTGACTCCAAACGAGTATTGGTTGTACTGTGAACATCAGATTCGATCTGTTCCCATTTACGGCGCGCCGCCAAACGCCTGGTCCACAGAGCCCGCGCGTCCACCACTTCCGCCTCGGCCTGCTCTCGAGCGACGCACGCCTCCTCAAGCGCCTGACGTGCCGATGCGATGCCGGCTGCGAGCCGTTCAATGACGATGTGGCGGCGACGATCGAGTTCTGCGACAGACATCGTATCGATGGATGCCAGCTGCAGATAAAGTTCGGCTTCGACGCTTGCGCGATGTTTCTCGGCGCTTGCAAGCGTGTCGGAAGCTCGCTTTACCCGTTCATCGGCGATGCGGCGCTTGCCTTCCCTGTTGGACAACTCCCGAAGCGCACTTCGCTCCCTCATGTCCTTCACGAGCCGCAATTTGGAGGCTTGAACGAGATTCAGGCGGTCAGACGCGACATCCACGTGACGGCCTCCTCAAAACTGGACGGCTCATGCTGCCCTTGGCGCAGGAATGCCCGCAGCTCCTCGATTGAGCCGATCGCCCGGTCCGTTAGCGGATCGCTACCCGGCTTGTACTCACCTACCTTGATCAGGAACTCCGCCTCATTGTAGCGCGAGAGCAGATCGCGGAAGAGGGATGCCGCCTGGCGATGTGACACCGAGACGACCGCATCCATGACTCGACTCCGGCTCAACAACACGTCGATGGCGGGAAAATGCTCTCGCGCCGCAAGCGAGCGCGACAGAATGATATGACCATCGAGAATACCGCGCGTCTCTTCGGCTATTGGATCGCCTGTACCGTCACCTTCGACAAGAACGGTATAGAAAGCCGTGATCGAGCCGCGCTCGCCCATACCGGCGCGTTCCAACAGACCGGGCAGTAGCGCAAATACCGAGGGAGGAAAGCCTCGTCGTGTGGGAGGTTCGCCCGCGGCAAGGCCGATTTCGCGCATCGCGCGGCTAAAGCGCGTCAATGAATCCATCATCAAAACGACGCGCAGTCCTTGATCACGAAAATACTCGGCGAGTGCCGTCGCCGTATGGGCGCATTGCGCCCGCTCCATCGGCGAACGGTCGGATGTCTCAACGACAACGATCGTGCGACCGAGCGCCACGCCAATGTGACGCTCGATGAATTCACGTACCTCACGTCCACGCTCGCCTATTAGCGCGACCACCGTCACGTCGGCGGCAGCTCCCTTTACAATTTGCGACATCAGCGTCGACTTGCCGCAACCGGCGTCTCCATAGATTCCGATTCGCTGGCCTTCACCACACGTCAGAAGTCCATCCAGCACGCGGATGCCGAGCGGAAACGGCTGCTCGATACCGCGCCGCGTCATTGGATTGGGCGCCGCGCCACGCAGCGGGCGAGTGTGCGCCGCCTTTATCGGGCCCTTGCCGTCGAGTGGACGGCCAAAGCTATCGATCACGCGGCCGAGCAAATCGCGACCGACCGATACTTCCTGCATTCGCCCGGTCGGAACCACCTCAGCACGGCTAGATAAGCCCACCATGTCGCCGATTGGCGTGAGTAACACGCCGTCCGGCAGCAGCCCGATCACCTCGGCCTCAAGCGACCATCCCGTGCCATGATCCTGCAACACGCAAATCTCTCCAACACGAGCTCCTGGTAGCACGGCGTGAAGCAACGTGCCGATTGCCCGTTTGACTCGTCCGCGCACGGCACGCGTATCGATCTGCATTGCCGCAGATCGCAGAGACGATAACGCAGCGTGGACGGATTTTTCTCCAGCTGCACCGTGGTCGCTTGATCGTGACACGGTCACGGTTCGCCCATCCGAAAAGACGAGCCAAGTTCGAAACGCAAGGTGCGGAGCTGCGCGGCAAGCCCCACATCGACATTGCCAAACTCGGTCCACAAAACGCACTGGTCCGGCGTCAGCGCTGGATCCGGATCAATTCTGATTTTGGGCCGCCCATCCGTTCCATCAAACGCTGCGAACTCACGGGTCAGTGCATCGGCATTCAATGGAGCCACATGAAGACATACTTCGGCACCGCCACAGTTTTGTTCGATGGCATGGCGAACGCTCCTGATCAGCATCTCGCCCGGATCGAAGGAGCCTAGCAAATCGCTCAAGATCTCAATGACGAGCTGTGGCAACTCCTGTTCCAGAACGGCCTTTCGCCGCGCCAACTCCGAAGCAGCGCGGGCGACGATCCGCGCCATTTCGTCCGAGCCTGCCTTCATGCCCTCGGCGTGGCCACGCATACGCTCGCGCTGATAGGCTTTGCTCGCCCAGCTGCGAGCCTGCTGTAGATACCGCTCTGCCAGTGCGCGCGTCTGTATTGCATCATACCATATGCCGAGTTCCGCGGCCGGTATGAGTGGACCAAGAGGACGTATCTGGGACGCCTCTGGCAACGCTGGGTCAGTGACAATCATGCCGCTGGTGTCTCCGTCGCCAGGTGCTCCATCACCAAAGACAGCAATTGGCTTGCGGCGTTGCGGTGTTCGCTGGCAGGGGTCTCCGCGGCGGACCCGACAGGCAAGCGGAGAATCACGCGCGCACGGTCGAGCTCTGACGCACCTTCGAGCCAAGCGCCAAGACAGGCATATCCATCATGTTCAATCTGCCGCGAAAGTTGCTCAGGATCGACAATCGGTGTGGTCGCGACGGCGCTGCATAAGTGTCGGATGCCGAAGGCATGTGCTTCAGCCCCGATGTGTCCGACCAGAATCGTGAGATCGTGCTTTGATACCAGCTTCAGGACTGAACGTGCATGCCAGACGCTGCCAGTGAGCAAGGCCACCCGACGCGGATCGTGCCCGACTAGAACGTCCCTCCCCCAGCTACTTCCTTTCGCGGCAAGTTCGCTGCCTAGCAGCAATTCGGCCAATCTTTTCTGCAGCCTGTAAGAATTTTGCAACTTTAGCACTGTTGCGGCTGACAGCAGCGCATCAAGATGAGCGGCAAAACGGCTCGGATGGATCAAGGCAGCAAGCTCGCGCAGGCGATCGGAATGCGAGCCGAGTGAATGATTTGGTTCGGCGGACGTCGATACCGACACTGCATTTTTACCTATCTCGCATCGGAGGTTAGCTTTTTGCCGACGGCTTGGACCACCGGCATACTCGAAGCTCCACCGAGATTTGTCAGTTTGCGCAATGATTGACCGAGCTGGCGCCCTCGTGTGCTCAGCAGCACGTAAGCCACAATGCCGAACGCCGCGCCCACGCCTCCGACGCCGATGGCAAGCAAGAAAGGCGCTGACAAGAACTTGGCCGGCTGGGCCGAAGTAGCGGCAGCCGAAGGCGACAGCTCATGCTGAGCCCGCTCAACTGGCACGAACACAACTGCGACCTTGTCGTAGGAGAGCCCTTCGATGCTATTGGCCACGAGCATCTTGATTTGCGGCAGCAAGGCCGAGAGCTTCGCATCGGAGCCGTGACGAATGAAGACTGACGCCGAGGACGGTGTCGAATCCTGTCGCAGAAGATCATTCTTCGGCAGAACAATATGGACACGGGCGGAGAGCACCCCATCGATATCGTTGATCGTGCGCGACAATTCTTCACTTAGGGCGTAGACGTACCGGGCACGCTCCTCAACCGGAGAGGCAACCAAGCCCGCCCCCTTGAACACTTCACCGAGGTTCTTGTAAGGCTGCCGAGGCAACCCCCGATCGTTCAGCATCTCGATCGAAAAGGCGAGCTGCTTTTCTTCGACTTGAATCGTGCTCGTCCCATCCTTAGCGACAACACGGACAGCATCGACGCCTTTGCCAAGGAGAAGCGTCAGCATCTCGTTGGCTTCACGCTCCTGGACTTTAGTGTAGAGATCGGCCTTGCAACCGGCCAGCAACAGCGGCAGCACGAGGAAAACATGAAACCACCTTCCCGCCAGCACGTTGCGACCAACCTCTCTTTGCATCGAAACGTCCATCGAGGTCGCTCAGCCCGCCGATAGCAGCTTGTTCAAGGATGAACTCACTGTGCCGGCACTCTTGGAGATGAGCGAAACCTCAATGACGCTATTGTAAACATCCCGCAAATTCGCCAGCATCACCTCGAAGTTATCCACGCCTTCCGGCATTCCGACGGAATGAACATGCATTTCGTGCGAACGCATGACGGGCTGCGCGGCCGGCCCAAGCTGGAGACTTTTCGCAGGAATAGGTTCGCCACCGATCATCGAAGGGATTTCACCCGAGGGAAATGGTTTGCCCTGGTGCAAGGCAGATAGATTCTGAAGGATGCGATCGCCGACTGCATTTGCCGACGCAACGGCACGCTGAAGTTCCACGGCTTGTGGAGCCAACGCGCCATCGGTCACGGAAGAGGCGACACCTTGATGCAAGGTTACCTGTGCAAGTTTCTGCTGAAACTCGGCCTGCGTCGATGAGCAAGCCCTGGAGAGGCATTCGACAGGGCCGGCGAAGATCGGAGTGACGCCAAACATGAAATCATAGCTCTCACGTGATGCGATTAGCCGCTTATAACCGTGAACGTGCCCAGAACCCTAGACAGGAGAGCTGACGAAAAGCTGACGAGCATCACCAAGATCGTCATCTAAAGACCACGCTTGGTCTCCAGTGTGGAAGAAATTTCGATTTCCGACTTTGGGCGAGTTTCGATGGCTGTTCTCAAGCGCAAATTCCAAGCACACCCACTCGAGCCACGAGGCTACACATCTTGAAGACCATTCTATACGTTTGGGTTTTCATTTCGCTGGGTATCGTTAGGGCCCTCGGCGCTGACCTACATCTGCCATCGACTCTTTATAGCTATACAATCCTGGATCAGGACCTCGCTGCGGCACTCCAGGAGTTCGGCAACAACTTGAATATTCGTGTCAACGTCAGCGCCGAGGTGAAGGGTAGAATTCGGGGGCGGATGCCGGATCTCACTCCGAGAGAGTTTCTCGACCATTTGACCAATCTCTACAATCTTCAATGGTACTACGATGGATTGGTGCTGTACGTATCCGACGCGCGCGAAGTGCAAAGCCGCCTGCTCTCCTTGAATCCGATCACTTTCGATGCATTCAAGGCGGCGCTCGATGCACTTAAGATCTCTGATGAGCGCTATATCCTGAAAGCTGCACCGGGAGATGGCCTCGTCCTCGCGTCTGGTCCACCTCGCTTTGTCGCGCTTGTGGACCAGACGCTCAAGGCCCTGGTGGCGGAGGTGGAGGCGCGGCGAACCCCGATCGTCGAAAAGCCGTCGCACGATACGGTTTTAATGCTGTTTCGCGGATCCTCAAGCGTGGTGGTTCGTGATGGGCGACCAGAGGCCCCTATGTCACCCACCGTGCCGCATCAAGGTGGCGTCGTCCACGCACCGGGCCCAGACCACTGATGACAAGGGTAGCCTACGAGAAAATTCAAAGCGCCTCTGCATCCTTCAGAAAGCTGATCCTGCCAGCATGAGAGCGCGGACGAGTGCCGCAATAGACGTATGTCGGGATGACAGACGATCGAACCGGAAACACTGTGAGCATCATTGTTGACGGTAAGTTGAGTTTCGCTCTTTCGCTCCCCGCGCCCCTTGCGAACAGGTCTCCCAACCTCGAGCCCGTCCGTGATCTGAAATGCGGAACAGGATGGACTTTAACTCGATAAGCCGGGCAGACCCGAGCCTGGCGCCCAACTCCTCCTCATCGCGCCCAGATCCGAGCGACTCTGAGCGCGAACTGTTGGCGCTGCATGAAGGGGCCGATGTAAGCCAGAACCCGATCTGGTAGGAACACGAGGCCGGACCTTTGCACCCCGAGCCATCATTGGGCGCGGCGTTCGCTCGAACTCCCACCAGCTGATTGCTCATTTCCTCGCTGACGGCTGCGACTTCGGCAAGAATCCAGTTTGGCAAGATCGTGAACCTAGGCCAATGGCCAGCCAGCTCGGTCCGAACCATCGCAAGCCGGGGTGTCGTGCCGCGCGGCAATCAGGGCGGAAGCGGCTTCCCAGCCAGATTGACTGTCGTCACGCGCCGAGGGTGCGACGCCAGAACTCGGAGATTTTGCCCTGGGGACGGACGTCGCGCCAAGGACTACTGGGTCTTCACTGGCCAAGCCGCAACGCGATCTCAGGTCGACATGCTAAGAAGCCGGGCCAAGCAAAGCCTCGCCGATGACGACTTTCACTATCCTGGGTGTTCGCCACACAGCAGAATGGCGAGAAGATGGGGTTCTTCGTCTTACACCATGACTGGACCCTGGCTTTTGGCCTGCAGAGTCGAGCGAAGGTAGGTCGAGCGGCCAAAACATAGCTGATAAGGAATAGATGCTGAGCACATTTCAGCTTGAATGCGCTCGAAGCCACCGTCGACCTACACTCAACATGTACGACGATGGCAATAATATTGTGGAATATGCACCGGCAAACGGTATCTGGTCGCGTTACTTCGCCGCGGCAATGGAGCAGATTTCCATAGTCTTGTGGCGGAGACGCCGGCGTAGCCACGCGGTTAACTCCGACATGGGATGTCGGCGGTCCGAGCTTGTCGCGCGAATCGCCGAACGCGACCATCACGGGATAGCAGCCGCGAGTTCTTGATTCCGCCAAAGTGCCGCGTCAGGACACGATCAAGCACCACGAGGCTAACGTACGCACACCATGCGCCGTAGCCGTTGGCTACTCCTGTTTCATTGGCTCGTTGCGAATTCTTCTGAGAGCCGTCAGCTTCTCAAAAGCTAGTCCCCCTACCACAACAGCGTGAACATCTAGACGGCGATGTGCCGACAGATTGTAGCGGAACCAAGCGCGGGGACCCGCTGGGCAACCGGAATGGCTCTTGGACTCCGCCTATCGATCTTCTTGCTCGTTGTCCGTCGCGATTTCCCGCTGCGCCATTGACCGGCTTGTGGTGCAATCTCACATCAGAGGAAGTATAATGTCAGTCAACAACCTATCGCTAACCGCCAGCTCAACGGGAACATTGTCCGGGCTTGCTCCGGGCCTTCCGTCAGCCCGCGAACTCTCAAGCTTCGAGGCGGTTCTGGCCGGTTGCTCCTTGAAAGATACAACCGGCGATCACTCCGCACCGCAGGATACGGAGGCGGCAGAGGCAGCCAAGCAACTGGCGGAGGAGCTCACGCAGGAGACGCGAAATATCTTGCCGCCGGACTTGAGAGCAGCACTGGATGCACTTGGGCAAGCTCCACAGCCCGCCCCGGCTGCGGGTAACGTTGGAATTGCGGCGGCGCCAGTACCAAGCTCAAGGATTACATGGAACAGCGGCACTCTGACTGATACGGAGTTGCAGATTGTGTCGATGTTGAACCGTCACAAAGACAAGTGCCCGCTCGATTGGAAATCCCTTGGAGATTTGGCCAATGATCCCTCCACACCGCCGGATCTCAAGGCGGCGATCGAAGCACTGCAGCAGGACCCGGAACTCTTCTATGCGATAGGGTCGCAAGGCGACGGCCGCTGCGGTGGCAAGATCAAGGCAGATGACCTCTCCAGCTTCTCCGATCATCACTCACAGGTTGCCGTATTCCAGGACCAGCAGGCGCGACGCTACGAGCAGAACTACATTCCATCCGACGGCACCGGAAGCGGTCAGCCATCGGTTATGAGCGAGAATGATGCATTGCGCGAGCTCTATCGGTATTCCGATAACCTGCCCAAGAACCTAAGCCTTGCGGATTTCAAGCAGATCGTCGACGGCGAGGCCAAAACGGGCAAATGTCCGCCGCAGGTTGTCGCAGCCGCGCAATACTTCCTCGATCATTCCAACGAATGGAAACAGTTGTACGGTGGCTCGATAGATAAAGTCCATAAGGAGGACTTCCTGCAGGTTGCCTCATCGTCGATGAACCTTTCGCAGACCGAGCTGGATACGCTGAACACGATCAACAAGAATCAAGCCGCTTTCTTCGGAAAGGGCGACCTCACGCGGGACAAGCTCGCCAGCATGGTCGATGACAAGAGCCTCGCTCCCGAGGTACGAAAGGCGGCCTCACAGCTGCTCTCGGATCCTCTGTTGTTTGGGCTACTGAACAATTCGATCACAGGCTACAAGACCCACCATAAGTTCTTTGATTTCGGCGGCGGTCATACGGTCGATTCCGGCAACATCAGCAATAGCGACTTCACTCACTTCTTCAGTAACATGTCGGCTGCCAACCGCACGGCTCATCAGTTGAGGACGCATGTCGCCAAAACGGCTGCCGATCAGTCCGCTGTCGCAGACATGATGATTGGCGCGGAGGATCAGCCCGATATCAAGTCTTCCAAGAAGAACGGGGGTGCCTTCATGCACGTGCTTGACGACGTGCTCAAGGTGGGCTCGAAGGTGATCGACTGGGCCGCAACGGCGGTTGGTACACTTGGCTTCATTCCAGGCTTGGGTGAATTGGCCGATCTGGCGTCAATGGTGCTCGAGAGCGAGGCGCAAGCAGCAAATCTTCTGCACACGGCCATCACAGGCGGCAACTTGAAACAAGCGCTGGAAGAAGCCGGCCTCAGTCTTGCGGCTCAGGCGGTCAGCTGTATAGCCGGCCCTGAGGTCAAACTGGCCATGCGCGAAGGCTTGGTGAAGCAGGCCATTCAAGAAGCGGCGACAGCCGGCATCAACCTACCGGTTTCGATGGCGCAGTCCTACGCGGAAGATTATTTGAACGACCTGAAGGCTCGCATCGAGTCCGAGCGGACGCAAGCTGCCGGCGTTTACAGCTAGTCGGAGCGACACGCCGTTATCTCGAATCATGGAAAGCTGACGTTGTCGAGACCTTAATCACCGGCGGAAGACGCGGATGGACATGGAATGAAACGGTTACAATGTGAGATGGAGAGCCCGTTCTGCAGTTCGTGCAGACCAGGCCGGAGACTGCCTCACGAGGGTCGGCGCCGGCTCGATACCACGCGAAACCGGACTGATCGATATCGTCGTGAAGAATCACGATTACGTCAGCTTGTCGAAAGCTAATGCATCCACAATGAGGACAGTAGAGATTTGCCTCCATTGGCTTAACTGAAATGACATAGGAGAACCCGATGCGGATTACGAACGCACGCGCCGGTGGGCACGTTGATGCCGACGTGCATACGAATCGTGGCGGTAAAGAAGGGGCACAGGGCAATCATCGCGAATCGCCTGGCGCGCGCACCCCCATCGATAGCGCGGCCAATCCAGCTGGCAACTCGCAGGATGCCGCTTTGCGTCAAGCGTTTAACGTCGCTCTCGGCACCATCGCTGCCCAGATGGCAGGTAGTGAGATGGGCCGTTTTGAGGACGTAATGGCTGAGACAGCCGAGGATTCCTGACGTCGCGCGTTGCGACGTCGGCGAATGGGAGCCGCAATTTGCGGTAACACCCAACAAATAGGAGAAACAACATGACTAATGGTACGGTTGGTGCGTCTCATACCTCGACTGCAGGTGGAGCAGCAGGCATTGTCAATTCTGCAGCTGGTTCCGCTCTTACTGAGGCCACCGGAGAGGCGGCCTTCAATCGGCAACTCGCTGCCCTGACCGCCACCAGCACGAAGGCTGCGGAGAGGGACGTGGAACTGCGCGTCGTTTCAACTGAGCTTTCAGCCGTCAAGAAGGTCGCCGACGAGCGGGTGCAGTAATAGTTGAAGTGGGACGACGCTGTCGTCCCACTTTTCCCGGGTGAGTAATCTGCGAACTCGAAATGAGTCGTACGGCGTTGCCGTGCGGCTCTCTTCGCTCTTCAGGAGGCCGACCGTGAGTGAACAGAATTGCCCCCGTTTCGAAGTGCTGTCGGGACTGTATTGCGGGCTTACGGGCACAGCAGAGGCCGGGCCAATCCTGATTGGCAGCGGCCTCGATGCCGATTTTGTATTTATCGAGCAAGGTCTCGAGCGGCATCACCTGCGCGTCACTCCACATTGCAATGCGATCGAGATCGAGGCTCTTGCCAGCGAAATCCGGGTTGATGGAAGTGAGAACATTTCACCGAATGAGCGCGTTGTCGTCCCTCTTCCCGCCGTCATTCATCCGGGCACGATGTCCATTCGCTGGTCGATAGAAGACTCTCAACCAGTCCGCCGTAGCGACCGCTGGCGTGTATCGATCGTCGCGCTCGCCTTGGTCCTGCTCAGCTCTGTCGCGGCCGGCACAATCTCAAGAATTTTCGCTCGTACCGGCAGCGCCGTGGCGCCCAGCTCCGGCTCCTCCCCTGTCGTGGAAGTTGCGCCACGATCGGCGCTTAACGCAGCTGATGCTCTGACCACGGCTGCAGCTGCCGAACGTCTGCAAGAGGAAGTTGATAGAGCAGGCCTTCTCAACATCAAAGTGGGTTCTGGACCGGGCGTTGTCACCACTAATGGCACCCTTGCGCCCGCCTCTCGCGCGAAATGGGAGGAAGTCCAGAAATGGTTCGACCGCCACAGCAACGGCGCTTATACGCTTGTCAATGCAGTAGCCGTCAGGGAGGAAAAGACGCCGTCGTCCATTGCTGTCCAAGCTGTTTGGCGCGGAAGCGCCCCTTATCTCGTCATTGCTAGGCAAAAGTATTTCGTGGGCGCGCTCTTGAATAATGGATGGACAGTCAATGGGATCGAAGAAGGGCGTGTGCTGCTGAGCCGGAATGGCCAAGTTGCTACTCTGCCTTATTAAAGTTTCAGCCCCGCAGATAAGGAAACTGTCATGACGAGGCTGCCCCAGCATTCTATCGAGCCTGGCACCTCCTTTCAGGCGCCCAATGTCGACGATCATGGACCTTCCATTACCCCGCTCATTCCTCGAGCAAAGAGCCTCGAGATCGGGAACACGGATGCGCATGGAGGCACGAGCCGTTCGCCGGTTTTTCAGGATTCGCTCGCACGAGATCTCCCCGCTGAAGCCGCGATCGAAAGCGAACTGGCGCTCGACCCGATCGACCCAGTTTCGCGCATCAATCCTAGCAGTACGCCCGCTCAGTTAGGTGAGGTGGCGCGTAGCGCGGAACTGGCTTGCCTCAATGGCCCCACTCTCGCTGGCAATCTGATCGCCTTCGTCACGCCCCGCCTACGTCATTCGGACGTTTTGCGCCCAGAGAAACACGGCCCTCTTCTCGAGCGTTTGGTCGATGCGCTATCGAACGCGGCAGAGGGTGCAGCCTCACGCGAAGGGATAGCCCTTCTGCAGCTGGAGCTGCGGAGGTTGATTCTGCTCCGCCAGAATCACAACGGCTTGATCAAAGGTTAGCAATGTCCAATTCGGATGGAGTGCAACAGCTTCCACCTAGTCCACCGTCAAACGTTCCAAAAGCCGGTGAGGCCGTGCTCATCTCCGGGCAGGAGCGTGATTTACTTTGCGCACTTTCCTATGTCCATCTTGCGTGCGGGCAGAGTGCACAGAGCTTGGCCTTGTTGCGCATCGTCGCTCACGATCATTCTCGGGACATCGACCTGCTACGCATGCTGGCCTACGCTCTCATCTCAGAGCGACAGGGTCACGAGGCGCTGGCAGTTTTGGATAGGCTTGACACGCTTGACGACCAGCCGTCTTCGCGACTGCCTTTAATGCTATTGCGCAGTCACGCCCTGCGTCAGGCTGACCGCATGGCCGAGGCGCAATCCACCTTCAAACGCTATGTCTCGTTGCGGGCCAGCAGAGCTTTAATCAAACAACAATAAGGCTCTTCATGGCCAACGTCTTACGCAGTCTCATCATGCGCGCCCCTGCACGCCCGGATTTGATGGTCGCGTTGATGCTTCTTCTGGCGATCGGGATGATGATCATGCCGATCCCCATCGTCGTGATCGACACGCTGATCGGCTTCAACCTGGGCTTTGCCATATTGCTGCTTATGGTCGCGCTGTATCTCAACACCCCACTTGACTTCTCGTCCCTGCCGGGCGTCATCCTGATCTCAACCGTCTTTCGCTTGGCTCTCACCGTCGCGACAACGCGGCTGATTCTCGCTGAAGGCGACGCCGGCAGCATCATCCAAACGTTCGGCCATTTCATCATATCAGGCAACATCGCGGTCGGAATTATCATATTCCTAATCGTGACCATGGTGCAGTTCATGGTTCTTGCCAAGGGCGCCGAACGGGTCGCAGAAGTGTCGGCACGTTTCACGTTGGACGCGCTGCCTGGCAAGCAGATGGCGATAGACGCGGAGCTGCGCAACGGTCATATCGATCAGCACGAAGCTCGCAGCCGGCAAGCCGTACTGCAGCGAGAAAGCCAACTTCACGGCGCCATGGACGGCGCCATGAAATTCGTGAAGGGCGACGCCATCGCCGGGCTCATAGTCATCTGCATCAATATGCTCGGGGGCATCTCGATCGCAATACTCTCCAAGGGAATGTCCCTTGAAGAGGCACTGCATCAATATACGATCCTGACTATAGGTGATGCGCTAATTTCGCAGATCCCGGCTCTTCTGCTGTCAATTACGGCCGCAACTATCGTCACCCGTGTCAACGGTCCTTCCAAACTCAATCTTGGCGCCGATATCGTCAACCAACTTACGGCCAGCACACAAGCGCTACGATTGGCTGCGTGCGTCCTTGTTGTGATAGGGCTCGTCCCCGGTTTCCCTTTTCCTCCGTTCGTCATGCTGGCCGCACTGTTTGCTGCGGCAAGCATCGTCAAGGTCGGCATACACGGCGGCAAGCCCGCTGCCAAGCCGGACGCCGGCATCCGCGGTTCGGCTCCGGCTCAGGCACAAGCTCAGAAGCAGACCGTGCCCGCGGAGGCGCTTCCAATCGCGGTAGTCCTCGCCCCGAATCTGACGCATGCAATCGACAACGACGAGCTTGAGCAACGCATCGCACAGATCTCGGCAATGGTCTCCTCAGATCTTGGAATCACGGTTCCACGCATTCCCACCCAAGTCGACCGACACTTAAATGAATCCCAATTCCGGGTCGACGTTGAGGGAGTGCCGGTTGAAGGCGATTTCGTTGACCCGACGCAACTCGTGCTTAACGATGACGTGACGAACATCGAATTGAGCGGCATCCCCTTTCGGCAAGATTCCGAGGCGAATCGAATCTGGATCGAACAAGGTCACGCAACGGCTCTCAAAGCCGCTGGAATAGGACATCACCATCCGAGCGACATCATCGCCTTGCGCGTCCACGCGGCCTTGACACGCTACGCACAGCGTTTGGTGGGCATTCAGGAGACGCGTCAACTACTCGGCCGGATGGAGCAGGAGTATGCTGACCTGGTAAAGGAGGTGCTGCGCACAACACCGGTGCCCCGGATCGCTGACGTCCTACGTCGCCTATTGGACGAGGGCATCCCCATTCGCAATACCCGTCTGGTCCTGGAGGCGTTAGCAGAATGGAGTGAACGGGAGCAGAACGCCGTGCTGCTCACCGAATATGTTCGCTCCGGTCTGAAACGGCAGATCTGCCATCGCTATGCAAACGCGCACCGTGTGGTGGCCGCCTTTATCATCGAACGTGAGACCGAGGATATCGTGCGTGGTGCGGTGCGCGATACTGCCGTCGGTCCCTACCTGGTGTTAGAGGATTGGCAGAGCGAGAAGCTGCTCTCACAATTCCGCCAGATTCATTCCAGCATCGCGCGGAGCAAGAGCCGGCCGGTTGTTCTGGGTTCAATGGATATCCGGCGCTTCGTGCGCGGCTTTCTTACCCGCAACGCGATCGATCTGCCTGTTTTGTCCTACCAGGATCTCGCCTCGGATTTCATCGTCCAGCCAATCGGATCCGTCCAGCTCACTGCCGCCAAGGACAACGCTTCACCAGGAGAGGCTCGTGACCGATCCCCGCAGGCAGTTAACAGTGCGCAATAGTCGCAAAGAGATAGCATGAGCCCAGATGAGATAAAGGGGTTGACGGCACTTATGTTCGTGGCGTCCTCGGGCGTTTTCAGCCCTCCTCACCTCACTTGCCATCCTACTGCTCGGACGCTGCGCTAGCATCTATAACCCAGGCCCCTCCCCAGAGACGTCAGCACGAGAGCCGTTGAACTCCAAGGAGACTGACGCTGCTACGCGAGAACGCATTGCAACAGCCCTTGGTCAGGAGGCGGACGAGGACGCCTTGCGCGGGCAGCTCCACGACCGTATTCCCTGGTTTCCGATCCGCCTGTGGTAGAGATCTCACAATCTTCATTTGAGACGAAAGTGAAAGACTTCTATGGCCATGGGATACCGGATATCGCCGCAAGACCGCAGAGATACTCGCGTTCAGTGTCGTTGAAAGCCGAACGAGTAGCGGACGTTGCTTACAACCACGGTCGAACGAGGCGTCGACGCGCGTGCCGAGCTCCGCCTGGGGATCTCTCATCTCGGGCAGCAGGGCCACGGGATCGAGCGTGCGATAAAGCTCTCGAAGACGCCGTTTGACGAACTTGCTCAACCTCGCCAGTGCTCGTTGATGGCGCGTGGCTGGCACGTGATAGCGCTTGATCACCTTCGCGCCCTCGCGTCGCTTGTCCTTCAGCTTGAAGGACGGCTGGAAGAAGTTGGTATGTAGCCGAGATGCAGCCTACAAACATTCAAGCACGCGCGTCGTCTCGACACCATCAAAGCGACCGTATCCCACGAGTCGCCGGACGACCGCACCGTTCTTCTGCTCAACGAAAGCCTGATCGTTCTTCTTGTGGGTGCGCGAACGTGTCACCTCGATCTTTCGCGTACGGCACCAGGGCACGACGACGTCGTTCGTAAACGCGCTGTCGTTGTCGAAGTCGGCGCCACGAATGAGCCAGGAAAACAGGTTCTGTGCGCTCTCCATGGCTCGCACGACGAGGCCGCTCTCGCGCGTCACCAGCGGCATGCATTCGGTCCAACCAGTCGCGACGTCGACCATTGTCAACGTTTGAATAAACGAGCCAGCGACAGATGTGCCGCCATGAGCCACCATGTCGACCTCGCAGAACCCCGGCGGCGGATTTGCCAATCGTTGAACGTCCGGATCGGAACTTTCCGCCGTACCGCCGAATAAAAGCCGACCCGCCAGCGCTTACCGCCGGCCGCGTTTTGGCCTCGACCAGCAGGCGATCAATCGTGGCTGCGCTGACGCCGAGCACCAACTCTCGATCCGCCTGGTCGAGCTTGAGCCGGCCATGCCGGTCAAGCGAAGGAAGCAACGTCGGAATCAGTAACCTGAGCCGCTTGCCTCAGATCCGATCCGATGACTCCCACAGAGCCACCGGCGCATCCCTGATAGGGGCACCGCCTGGCCTCCGGCGAAATTGCGACATGGCCGGCAAGCGCCCGGACCGCGTGCTTGCGGTGCCAGCCCGTCACCGCGCAAAGCTCGTCGAGCATGCGCCCCTTATCTGCCCGCCCCGCTGATCGACAGCGCTCTACCACCGCCGCCGTGAGTTCGCGCCGAGCACCCATGCTGATCCATTCTACCATCGGCGACACCGATCCGATTCGGTATCGCCGCCCCAATCCTGACGGTCAGTTCTCCGGTAACATTCTTGATGAGGCAATGCGCTAGTGTCCAGCAATGGCGCGCACGCCGGCAGTCTGCGCTGCATCGCGGCATAGAAACCCTGGCACCAGGGATGCGCATCGATGTTGCCGCTGGGGTCACGCCGGTGCATCGGCGCGAACCGATCGGGGCAGTCGAGAGGGTGTTGCTGATGTCGTTGTGGCGCAGCGCGACGGCGAAGATCGCGGCGAACTGATGGCCTCCGCCTGCTTCGATTGGGAGAAGAGCACATTCGCATGGGTAGTCGAGCATCATCGCAAGCTGCGTCGCACTGAGATGCACAATGCCGTCGCGGGTCGGCAGCCAGGTGAAGCGCCCCTGGTGCAGCCACTTCGTTACCAGCACCATGCCGCTGCCGTCCCATGCCAGAAGTTTCGCTCGGTCCATGCGCTTGCTGCGGAACACGAAGACGTCGCCACAATACGGGTTCGCGCGTAGTGCTTCGCTCACCAGCGCCGACAGCGTGTGCACCGACTTACGAAAGTCGACCGGCTGTGCCGCCAGCACCACTTTTAGGTCGGACCTCAGTGCAATCACCGGATGCCCTCAAGCGCCGACAGCACCGTCGAAAGCGTCGCCAGTTCCACACCCGGCTCGATCCGGATGCGCGCCCCGCTCAGCTCGATCTCGATCACCCCGCAGGCCTTGTCGGGGGCGCGCTGATCTCCTGCGCCGACGAAATACGCTCGTCGGTTGTGCCGCTGCTCTCGGCACCAATTTGGATTGGCACAAAGCTCGGCGCCTTGCCCGCTACCGCTGCCGCAACCTGGCGTCGCCACACCGTGAGCAGCCCGCGGGCAACGCCATTGCGCCGCGCTACCTCGAAGATGTTTACACCTTCCTCAAAGCTCTCCGCCACGATCCGGGCCTTCTCCTCGCCCGTCCATCGTCGCCGCTGACGTTCCCCGGTGATCACCTCGACGCAACGATAGGAATCACCTTCCTGCCTGGCATCAAGCATGGCATTTGCCATCGTTCCACCTCCGCCGATCCGCTCATGCCGGGCTGTATCGCGCGCGCTAGCCGAGGGCTAGCTAGGTGGGGGCCTCACGGCGGTCACAATCTATACGAGTACCAACCCAACATGTCCCTTTTGTACGCTGCGCTATCTTTTTCGACGGCTTGCCCGCTGTCGTCATTCCAAGCGCTGCCGGGGATCTGCATCATACATCGCCACCTGAAGAACAAATTCGGCGCCGATTTCGACAGGTCCACATTCCGACTCTTTGTGATGCCGCGTTCTGCCATTATTCCAGCCGGTTCCTGGCCGCGCCGTATGCCAGCTGCAATCGCAGCGGGATATTGCGGAGAGCCGACCGTCGAAGCATTTCTAAGACGGGTCGGCACGGAGTATCCTCAACCACGCGTGAAAGAAGGGAGGCGTCAGCTGTGGTTGAGAGACGATCTGGACCGAGCTATTGCGCCGGACATCGTGCTGGGCGACCTCGCCGAGGATTTGTGACGTTGGAGCGCCCACTTCCACGCTTCGTGGAGGTACGGCGGCTTGCCCGCGGATCGACCGCATTCTACTTCCGCATCCCCACACATTACAGGAAGCTCGGCTGCCAGATGGCGAATGAGCCACTTGGGACGAGCTACGAAACCGCATGCGGCGGTGATGGCAAAGGCGGACGCGCTGCCACCCTCAATGCCTTGTTCGATGAATGGAACAACCACCGCAGAGGGCAGCCGGGCGACCAGGGGAAGATCGCGCGCTATGGCACGATCGATTGGCTGTTCCGGCAATACAAAACGGAGAAGGCGTATACCGAGAAGGTCTCACCTCGGTCCCGCCCCGATTACGAACGAATCATGCAAATGATCTGCGACACTGTCGATAAGAACGGACGGCGGATTGGCGAACGGCAGATCATGGAAGTTACGCCACGAGCCGCTGATAAGATCTACGATAAAATCATCAACGGCCCGAACGGCATCAGATTGCGGCAGGGAGAAAAGGTCGTCGGCCTCTGCCGAAAGGCGTGGCGGATCATGCGTCGTCTACACCCGGAGTTGTTCGATAAGAAGCATCCGAACCCTTGGGACGATTTCACCCTCAAGAGCCGCACCAAGACCAAGAAGCACGCGGTCACTCGAGAAGAGGTCTATAAATTTGCATGGGGCTGCATCAAAGAAGGGCGGCCTGAACCCGCAGCCGTCGCGGTGATCTGCTTTGAATGGCTGCAACGGCCGGAGAACGTAGTGCATGGGTTTTTGACTTGGCCGGACTACCGCAGCAAGAACTGGCCAAACGCTGTACGCATCGAGCACCACAAGAATAAGGCGCTGGTCTGGCATCCGCTCGAAGAGACTCTCGATGGAGAGACCGTCAAGTTTTATGCCGAAGCGGAGGACGTTTTGAGTCATCTGCCAAAGCTTGGCGTCCCGATGATCATGCGTCGGATCCAAAAGGGTGAACGCAAGGGCGATGCCAAAGTGTGGTCCTACCCTGGCATGGAGAAAGTAGTACAGCAGATGCGCAAGAAGATCGACGGCGTGTCAAAGCTGTTCACGCTTGATTCCTGTCGACACGGCGGCATGACCGAACTCGAGGAAGCGGAGCTGACAGACGGCCAAGGTCGTGCGCTCTCGGGCCACAAGACCGCACAGGCCTATCGCGGCTATGCCAAGGAAACAATGATGCGAGCGTTGGCTGCGACCCGTAAGCGGCATGCACACCTTTTGGCTCAGAAGGAGCTCGATCAGCAGAATGCTGATGGAGCAGCATCAGTTCGGGACGAAATGCAGACCTCCCCAAGTTCAAAGACTAGCGTCCGATCCCAAGGATAGACTTCGCGCCTCGTTGAACGCTGCAAAAGACGGCGGGGTTCTGCAGTTGTCGATCCCGCATGCGACGTCAACGGCAGAGGTCGGAAGCTTGCAACGCGCAGACGGCGTTTGTCCGCTCAATTCGTATTTTGATAAGTTGAGCGACGTTCAACGCGCGACGACTTTCATCTAGCTTCCGGCAAAAAAACGAAACCAGCACAGAATTTCCAAATGGGAGGCAAACGGAATTTCCAAATGCGCGAGAAATTCTGCCTTAGGCAAGGCCATTTTCGCAACAAAATCAGCGCGTTACCTCTGGCTGGGGCGGGAGGGATCGAACCTCCGAATGGCGGAATCAAAATCCGCTGCCTTACCGCTTGGCTACGCCCCAACGCGCCGATCGAGGGCAACGTCGGTCTATAGGGTGCAACAGGCCATTTCAACAGGGCGGCGATCGAAAAGGCAGGAAAGCCGCAGGTTGATGCCGCCGCTCTTTCTATAGGCCGCCGCCGCGGTGGCCGAAACAGACCGCGCGGTGTCCGCTCGGACAGTTGAGAGGCCGCCGGTTTCATGGGAAGACAATTTCCAAACGCCTCGTCGGGAGTAACGCCATGACCTACCGCGCACCGATCAACGATATCCTGCTGTCCCTCAATCACGGCGCAGGGCTCGCCGCCGCCGTCGAGGCCGGCCACTACGGCGACTTCGACGGCGATATCACCGCCGCGGTATTGGAAGAAGCCGGCAAGTTCGCCTCCGATGTGCTGGCGCCGCTGAACAAGGTCGGCGACGAGCACGGCATCAAGCTCGACAACGGCAAGGTGACGACCGCACCGGGCTGGCCCGACGCCTATCAGCGCTGGACCGCGGCCGGATGGAACGCGGTGTCGGGACCGGAAGCGTTCGGCGGCCAGGGCCTACCGCTCGCGATCAACGCCGCCTGCACCGAGATCTGGAGCGCGTCGAATGTCGCGTTCGGCCTCTGCCCCCTGCTGACGCTGTCCGCGATCGAGGCGCTCGATGCCCATGGCAACGACGAACTGAAAAAGATCTATCTCGAGAAGCTCGTCACCGGCGAATGGACCGGCACGATGCAGCTCACCGAGCCCAATGCCGGCTCCGACGTCGGCGCGCTGCGCACCCGCGCCGAACGCGCTGATGACGGCACATACCGCATCAAGGGCACCAAGATCTTCATCACCTATGGCGAGCACGACATGACCGACAACATCGTGCACTTCGTGCTCGCACGATTGCCCGATGCGCCTGCCGGCACCAAGGGCATTTCTCTCTTCCTTGTCCCCAAATTCCTGGTCAATGCCGACGGCTCGCTCGGCGAGCGCAACGACATCCATGCCTCTGGCGTCGAGCACAAGCTCGGCATGCACGCTTCGCCGACCTGCACCATGACCATGGGCGACAAGGGTGGCGCGATCGGCTACCTGATCGGCGAGGAAAATGCGGGCATGCGCTGCATGTTCACGATGATGAACCAGGCGCGCCTCGGCGTCGGCCTCGAGGGCGTCGGCATTGCCGACCGCGCCTATCAGCAGGCGCTGGCCTATGCGCAGGAGCGCCGCCAAGGAAAAGCTATTGGCAAGGCGCTCGGCCACAAGGGCGACGGAATGGATCCGATCATCGTGCATCCCGACGTCAAGCGCATGCTGATGCAGATGCGCAGCATGACGGCGGCGGCGCGCACGATCTGCTACGCCACCGCGGTCGCGCTCGACGTCTCGGTCCGCGCCAAGGACGCCAAGGTCCGTGCCGACGCGGCCGCACGCGGCGCGCTCTTGACCCCGATCGCGAAGGCCTTCTCCACCGATATCGGCAACGAGGTCGCCTATCTCGGCGTCCAGATCCACGGCGGCATGGGCTTCATCGAGGAGACCGGCGCCGCGCAGCATTACCGCGATGCCCGCATCACCTCGATCTACGAAGGTACCAACGGCATCCAGTCGATCGATCTCGTCACCCGCAAGCTCGGCGCCAATGGCGGCGCCTCGGTGTGGGTGCTGCTCGACGAACTCGCCGCCACCATCAAGCAGGTCGAGACCTCCAACGATCCGGCGTTCGGCACCACCGGCGCCAAGCTGCGCGACGCCCACGCCGCGCTCGCGCGCGCCAGCAAATGGCTGCTCGAGCGGCTCGCCGCCGCGCCGAACGAGGCGCTGGCAGGTGCGACGCCCTATCTGCGGCTGTTCGGCGCCACGCTCGGCGGCTGCATGCTTGCCGGCGAGGCGCTGGCCGCCAAGGCCAACGGCGAAGCCGAGCCGCAGCGCTACGTCGCGCTGGCGCGCTTCTTTGCCGAGAACATCGCCGTGCAGGCGCCGTCGCTGGAGAAGACGGTGACCGAGAGCGCCGAAGCGGTGACCGGCGCGGATGCGGTGCTGGCGGGGTAATTCGCCGGCGCCCTCTCCGCCGTCATTGCCATGTCCGCAGCCCGCGTGTTTGGCGCACAGGTTGCGCCTCAACCATCGCCGTCGTCCCTGCGAAAGTGTTTCGCAGGGACGACGCTGAGTGTGTTGCTAGCGATACGATCAATCGAGAAAACGATCATCGCGCATTTTGCCTGGCGCCGAACCGCCAACACCTGTCGGTCACCGTGCACCGGCCGCGAGTGAAGCCGGTAGTAATACGCACGACCCGCTGGTTCGAATGTTCGCAACCAACAGCGCCGTAAGCCTCGCGTCAGCAATCCGTAAGCTTCGTGTAAGCAGATGGCGAAAAACTTTGCACTCGCGCGCATCGACGCAAAATTTCTATGACCCTATCGAGATTCATAGAGGTGCGTAAGCATTGCTTAATGGCTCCATCCTCAAAACTTCTGACAGCACCGGATACCTCCGACCGCTCACGTTTGCCGCAAATCGCTTTGTTGAAACCGATAGTGGAAGATGAAGCTCATGATGCACTCCGGGTTGTATCGCTTCGTCACAGACCGCCGGGGCAACGTTGCAATCATCTTCGCGCTGGCGACAGTGCCGCTGATCTACCTGCTCGGCATGACGACGGACTACACGCAGGCCCTGCGCAAGAAAAATCAGTTGGACGCCGCAGCGGACGCAGCCGCCATTGCAGCCGTCAGACCCGCGATGCTGCTGCAAACGGATTCCACCGCCAAGGCAGCGGCCGCAGCGGTTTTCGCATCGACCGCAAACGCCATGTCAGGCCTGACCTCGGTGCCGTCACCGACAATCAACGTCGTCGACTCCGGGCTCCAGCGTACCGTGACGGTTTCGTATAACGCGGCATCGATCAACAATTTCGGCACCCTGCTCCGCAGCGCGGCCTGGCCAATCAATGGCAGCTCGACGGCGCGTGCAGCAAGCGCCCCCAACATGAATTTCTACCTGGTGCTTGACGACTCGCCTTCCATGGCGATCGGAGCGACCCAGAACGACATCAACAATCTCATATCCTACACGTCCGGTCAGCCGTCGGCCTCGAAGAGCTGCGGCTTCGCCTGCCATGAGACGCATCCCAATCTCGACAGCGGCGCCAATTCTTCGAGCGTCGACAACCTGACCATCGCGCGCAACAAGGGCGTCACCCTGCGTATCGATCTCGTGGTGAACGCCGTCAATCAGCTGCTCGTGTCATGGTCGAACTGCCCACAGACGAGCGTTTCGGGCGGCGTCATGCAATGCATGTCGGCCTTGAACAACACTACCTACAAAGCCGGCCTCTACACCTTCGACTACAACTTCAATACGCTGCAGTCGCCGACCAGTCCGACCACGGCGGGACAGGCCATCTCGAACATTCAGCTGATGACGGTCGACCACCAGAACTGCGTGATCTCGGGAAGCTGCAGCACCGACTATGGCACGGACATCGAGAATGCACTGACCAGCGTCAATGGACTGATGCCCAATCCCGGCCTCGGCAGCAACCAGTCCGGAGATACGCCGCAGGAGGTCGTGTTCCTCATCACCGACGGCGTCGACGACAAGATCATCTCGATGAGCTCGTCCTGCAACGCCAACGCGACCTTGCAGACGGTGGGTTCGAACTACCGATGCCAGCAACCGCTCGACCCATCGATGTGCACGACGATCAAGAACCGGGGGATTCGAATTGCGATTCTCTACACGGAGTATCTGCAACTTCCATCCGACAGCTGGTACATGAGTCACATTTCCCAGTTCAACAACCCATCCTCGTCAAGCGGCCAGATCGCGCAAAACCTGCAAGCATGCGCTTCGCCGGGGCTGTTCTCCGACGTTCAAACCGGCGGCGACATCTCGGCGGCATTGACGGCCCTGTTCATCAAGGTCGCCTCAAGCACCGCCAGCCTGACGCAGTAGGAGCAGCGCGGTGGCCCGGTTGAAACTCCGATCGACAAGACAAACTCGCTCCGGCGCCTTCGTCAGGGATTGCCGGGGCGTCACGGCCGTCGAGTTTGCGCTGATCGCGCCGGCCTTCATCGCCCTCCTTGTCGCGATCCTGCAGACGTTCCTCGTCTTCTTTGCGCAGGAAATGCTCGAATCGGTGGTGCAGCAATCGAGCCGGCAAATCCTGACTGGGCAGACGCAATCAGCACAGGCGACACAGGCCGCTTTTCACCAGACCGTCTGCAGCCAGGTCTCTGTGCTGTTCACGTGCAGCAAGATATTCGTCGACGTGCGGGTCGCCACCAGCTGGTCGACCGCCGACACCTCTGCTCTCGTTCCGACGTATGACAGCCAGGGCAACGTCAACAACATGCAATTCAATCCTGGAAACGCGGGAGATATCGTCGTGGTCCGGGTGATGTATTTGTGGCCGGTCTTTGGCGGACCTCTCGGATTCAATCTTTCAAATCAGCCCAACAATACGCGAATGATTCTGGCTACCGCCGCTTTCCAGAACGAGCCGTCCTCCTAGAAGGTGATTTCCATGACCAGCCCGTCATCTCGAATGCGGAAGTTCTGGATCGATACCGAGGCCCTGGCAGCGATCGAGTTCGCCATGGTGTTGCCGTTCATGCTGCTGCTTTATGTCGGCGGCATCGAGCTCGCCAACGGCATGGCCATCAACGTCAAGGTCACCGCGGCTGCCCATTCCGTCGCCGACATGGTCTCGCAGAACACGCAGGTCAGCGCGACCCAGCTGCAGAACATCCTCGGCGCGTCGACGGCGATTCTCGCGCCGTATCCAACGACGAGCAACGGCAGCTCGGTCGCTATGGTGACCGTTTCAGGCATCTCCACCGACAGCAACGGCAATGCGACCGTGCAGTGGAGCGAGTCGTACAATGGAACGAGCTACGGAACGGGACGACCGGTCGGGCAGAAAATCACACTGCCTGCTTCGCTCGCCGGGACCCAGAACTACAATGTCTCGTTCGTCCTGGGCGAAGTGTCGTACGGCTATATGCCCCACCTCGGCTTCACGATCAGCGGGACTCTGACGCTCGCGGACAGCTACTACCTGTTTCCGCGCTGCTCGACCAACAGCCCTGCCAATGCAAACTTTCCGTACTATGACGTCAAGCTGACGGCCTCGACGACTTGTACCTGCATCCAGCATCTACAGCAAAAGACCTGCTAGCCGGCACGTTGGCGTCAGAGCGACCTCTGGCGGCGGTTACCCTCTCCGATACGGCGAGGCCCTGCCGAATCCCAGCCGGCTTCGCGGTCACGGAAGAGCCGATCAAGCCATCGCGGGACTGCTTGGTCAGCGATCCCGGCGGGACGAGCGAAACTCCCCGGGGCCGTCCAGCAAATCACGCTTGCGGGCAGACTGATCGATCCGGCTGGCCGAATGATCCGTCATTGCGTTGATGGCCGCGCCGGCCAGATTCTGCGCACGCTGTCGTCGCTTTTCGTCCTTCGATCGGACATGCCGATCCTGATCCCGCCGACGACAAATTTCATCGGAGAGACGTTCCTGGAGGCATCCGTTGCCTCGATAAGGTCGCTGCTTCATCTCGCACGCTCCCTCCAACGGGATTGCGGTACCGACTAACGCTCCGGCGAGCCGTTTGTTCGTGGTGGCGATTGCCCTGGCGCTGAGAATTTTGGCGCCGTCAGTTTGGGCTTCCTCGGCGGAGCCGCAATCAATCCCTCGCGGATCGCCTGCTTGCGGGCAAGCTTGCGCGCTCGCCGCACGGCCTCGGCCTTCTCTCGAATCCGTTTCTCCGAAGGCTTTTCAAACGATCGGCGGCGCTTCATCTCCCTGAAGACGCCCTCACGCTGCAGCCTCTTCTTCAGAACGCGCAGCGCCTGGTCGATATTGTTGTCCCTGACAAGAACCTGCAAATGGATCACCTCTCGCGGCGCTGGAGCACTTTCGGTTCTGATTGAATCAGAACTGAAGCTCTAGCTTCTCGTTTTGACGCGTTTTCTTCACGCGAACCGTTACCCGCTTCGCTCGAAAACGCTCCGGGTACGTTGAACGAACAAATACGAAAGCCCGCTCTATCGGTGACAGAGCGGGCCGCACTGCCATTCCAGTACATCCGTGAAACGGCAGCCGATCAACAACATGACGAAAGCTTAGCCGCAGTGCTGCAAGCACTGCGTTCTCATCTTCATCCGACGATGTCTTTGGAAAAGGGTCCACGCGGACCGATCTACAAGGCTCAAGGCCAGTCGATTTAACACAAGTATACACTTATCTCAGCTATGCAAGCTGCAATTGCCGAGTCCGGGATATCTCTCGCGGTTCACGCGCACTCGAGATCGTAGCCGGAAGACGATAGCGGGTGACCCGAGCGAGCGCGTGAGCGGTTCCTTGAACCGATATCATTGTTGAGTAGCAAATTCGGACTTCCTGACGCAGAGTGCGGCGCTGCCGGGCGAATTCAGAGCGCGCCGGCACTTGAGAGCCTGGGCAGCTCCCACCGCAACGAGGGAGCCGCAAATGGCAACCCGCTACTATTTCGACATCCGCAACGGCGAGGAACTCTATGCCGACAGGCAGGGCGTCGAGCTGCACGACGAGGAGACCGCCGCTCACGAAGCGATGCAGTCATTACTCAGCATGGCGAAAGACAACCCGCCGTTGGACCAACACAGTCTGTTGGCGTTCGAGGTCCGCACGGACGAAGGGCCATTGTTTCAGGTCAGCCTCAACCGGGGCATAACGCGGCGCTAGAAAGTCAGTCAATCCACTGAGGACCGATATGCCCGCGAACCTCGTCCAGACCTTTCGCGCCTTTGCCTACAACAATGCCTGGGCCAATCATCGCCTGCTTACTGCATGCGCCGGTCTCAGCCAGGCGGAATTCGCCGCGGCGCGCACCGGGTTCTTCCCGAGCCTGCAGGCGACGCTGAACCACATCCATGTCGTCGACCTCTTCTACATCGACGCGCTCGAAGGCGGCTGGCTCGGGCCGAAGGCGTGGGCCAATGAAGTGCCCTACCCGTCAGTCGCCGAACTGAAGCGCGCGCAGCGCGCGATCGACCAGCGATTGATCGTTCACTGCGACGCGCTGACGCCCGAGCGGCTCGACGATGTCGTCAAGGTCAATCGCGACAGCTCCGTGCAGACCGAGCGTCGCGACCGGCTCCTGATGCATCTGTTCCAGCACCAGATCCATCATCGCGGCCAGGCCCACGCGATGCTCTCCGAGACCGCGGTGAAGCCGCCGCAGCTCGACGAATTCTTCTCCGCCGGCGAAGCCCCGTTCCGCGCAGCCGAGTTCACCGAGCTCGGCTGGAGCGAAGCCACTGTGTGGGGCGGTTGAAAGCCAGGTTCTACACAATCGGGTGATCGAGCAGGTTCCCGATTCTGACCGCGGGCCTTGAATACGCCGGTCTCTGCGCTCACCTCTGGTGAAACGTGGGGAACCCTATCAATGCCTTTTGCCAATCATCGGGGCCAGCGCATCCATTACACCGTCGAAGGATCCGGGCCGCTAATCGTGCTGCAGCACGGCCTGCTGCTCGATGCCGCGAGCTGGAAGCAGTGCGGCGTGGTCGATGCGCTTGCCGATCGCTTTCGCGTGGTCTGCGTCGATTCGCTCGGACATGGCCAGAGCGACAAGCCCGCCGATCCGGAACTCTACGATCAGGAGCAGCGTGCCGGCGACATCGTCGCGGTCATCGACGATCTCGGCGGCGAGCGCGCGCATGTGGTCGGGCATTCGATGGGCGGCTGGGTCGCGGTCGGCGTTGCGCGGTTTTTCCCGTCGCGGCTGTCGTCGCTGGCGATCGGCGGCTGGGATTTTCTCACCGGATTGCCGCGCGGCAACGCCGGCCCGCTGACCTATGGCGCATTCATCACCTTCGCCCGCCGCACCGTGCCGGAGCTCGCCGAATGGGTGACGTCCGATCTCGAAGGCGGGGTGCGCGCCTGCTTCAATGCGCTCGGCCAGGTCGACGGCGCCAGGGACGCGGTGCTGTCCTCGCGGGTGCCGGTGCTGCTCTGGAACGGACAGGACGACACCCCGCATGCGCCGATGCAGCGATTTGCCGCGGAGAACGGGCTGTACGCGATGTCGGTCCCCGGCGATCATCTCGGCGCACTGTTGCAGCATGGCGATGCGATCGGCCGCGGCATCGGCTCGTTCGTCGGGCGCGGCTGAGCGGAGCACTGCCAGAGCACTGCATTGCGCCGTTCTCATACGCGCCCACTGCGAAAAGCAACCCGGATCGCTTGGGGCTTGCACGGGATCATGTAGGATAGCGGCACGATGTCCGCCGGCGACGATGCCGGCCGAACCTGGGACCGTTTGATGACCGCGCATGTCATAGTAACCGACGAAGCCGCCACGCGCGTGATCCGGCTGCGCAGGCCCGAGAAGAAGAACGCGATCACCCAGGAGATGTTTCGCGCGATCAGCGATGCGATCGACAAGGCGCAGAACAATCCGAAGATCCGCTGCCTCATCATCACCGGCGGCTCCGGCGTGTTCACCGCGGGCAACGACATCGAGGACCTGCTGGCGCAGGGCACCTCGACCGGCGAGACGCCGCCCGCGTCCGACCTGGTCAAGTTCCTGTATTCACTGGCGCACAATGTGAAGCCGATCATCGCTGCCGTCGACGGCGTCGCGATGGGGATCGGCACCACCATGCTGTTTCACTGCGACTATGTGCTGGCCAGCAAGACCGCGCTGTTCTCGACGCCGTTCTCCAATTTCGGCCTGGTGCCGGAAGGCGCCTCCAGCCTGTTGATGCCGCGCATGATGGGCCACCAGCGCGCCTTCGCGATGCTGGTGATGGGCCGCACCATGTCGGCCGACGACGCCCGCGTCGCCGGCTTCGTCAACACCGTGGTGGCGCCGGGCCATGCCGAGGTCGAGGCCCACAAGGTGGCGCGCGAGATCTGCGCGCTGCCGGCCGAGGCGGTGGCGATCTCGCGGCGCCTGATCAGGCTGCCGCCGGAGGACGTCACCCGCCGCATCGAGCAGGAGAACCATTTGTTCACCGAGCGGATGCGCTCCAAGGAGGCGGTTAGCGCCTTCAAGGCCTTCATGGCGCGCACAAAAGATTGAAACGAAGCGTCGGGATTGAAACGAAGCGTCGCAAAATTGTAGTGGCGTCGCGCCATGATCGTGTGCTCCATGATCGTGGACGCCATGGACAGGTCATGAGACAGCCCCGCCTCACGCTTCGCGCCGCGCTCTGCGCGCTTGGCCTCGCCGCAGCAAGTCCCTGCCTGGCGCAGGGCGCAGCCCCGGTCGACTTGCGCATTCTCGCGATCAACGATTTTCACGGTTACCTGCGGCCGCCGCCGGGCGGCATCCGTATCACCGATCCCGCCGACACCTCCAAGAAGATCATGGTGCCCGCCGGCGGTTCCGAGCGCGTGGCAACCGTCGTCAAGCAGCTGCGCGAAGGACACAAGAACAACATCTTCGTTGCCGCCGGCGACCTGATCGGCGCGAGCCCGTTTCTGTCGGCGATGTTTCACGACGAGCCGACCATCGAGTCGCTCTCGATGATGGGGCTTGCGATCTCCTCGGTCGGCAACCACGAATTCGACGAGGGCAAGGACGAGCTGCTGCGGATGCAGAACGGCGGCTGCCACCCGGTCGACAAATGCCAGGGGCCGCATCCCTTCACCGGCGCGAAATTCCGTTATCTGGCGGCGAGCACCTTCGACAAGACCACCGGCAAGACGGTGTTTCCACCTTACGAGATCAGGGAGTTCGACGGCGTTCCGGTCGCCTTCATCGGGCTCGCGCTGAAGAACACACCGAATTTGGTGTCGCCGGCCGGCGTCGCCAGCCTCGACTTCCGCGACGAGGCCGACACCGTCAATGCGCTGGTCCCCGAGCTGAAGGCGAAGGGCGTCGAGGCGATCGTGGTGCTGATCCACGAAGGCGGCTTTCCGACCGGCGACTACAATGAATGCCCGGGGATCTCCGGCCCGATCGTCGACGTCGTCAAGAAGTTCGATCACGCGGTCGACGTCGTGATCTCCGGCCACACCCACCAGGCCTATGTCTGCGAGATCGACGGACGGCTCGTCACATCAGGCGACAAATACGGCACGCTGGTCACCGCGATCGACCTCCAGCTCGATCCGAAGAGCCATGACGTGATCAGCGCCAAGGCTGACAACACAATCGTAAAGATCAGCGGCACGGCCAAGGACCCGGAGCAGAGCGCGCTCCTGGAATCCTATGACCGGCTGGCCGCACCGATCGCCAACCGTGCGGCAGGCTCGGTCACGGAAACGTTGTCGCGCACGCCCGCTGAAACCGGCGAAAGCCCGCTCGGCGATATCGTCGCCGACGCGCAACTGCGCGCGACCGGCGCGGAGCCGAATGGCGGCGCGGTGATCGCCTTCACCAATCCCGGCGGCGTGCGCACCGACATCGTCAAGCGCGAGGACAGCGCGGTCACCTATGCCGACATCTTCGCCAGCCAGCCGTTCCGTAACCAACTCGTCACGATGACGCTGACCGGCAAGCAGCTCAAGGACGTGCTGGAGCAGCAATGGGCCGACCCGAAGCGGCCGCGCGCCCTGCAGGTCTCGAAGGGCTTTGCCTATGCGTGGGATGCGAGCAAGCCAGACGGCGCGCGCATCGTCGCCGCGCGGATGTCGCTCGACGGCAAGCCGATCGACCCCACCGCGAGCTACCGCGTCACCGTGAACAATTATCTCGCCGAGGGCGGCGACGGCTTCACGGTGTTCAAGGAGGGAACAGCGCAGCAGTTCGGCATCTACGACGTCGATGCGCTCTATGCCTACTTCAAGGCCAACAGCCCGGTCGGCCCGCCGGCCGGAAAGCGGATCGAGCGGATCAATTGAGACTCCGCATATGAAATGCTCCTGTTCCCCCGTCATTGCGAGGAGCGAAGCGACGAAGCAATCCATCCCTCAGCATGCTGGGTGGCCGTGGATTGCTTCGCTTCGCTCGCAATGACGCTGAGGGAGCTCGGCTCCTGGCGGCATTTGGACGGACGGAAACCTAGATAAGTGGGGCCTTTCCGCAGGGCCGGTAACCGCCTACATTAGGGCCTTCCTCGCACGCGCCTCCATTGCGCCGGGAATTTGCATGACACTGCTTCTGACGCACACCGCCTGCCTCAACCATTTGACCCCTCCCGGACATCCCGAACGCCCCGACCGGTTGCGCGCGGTCGCCGAGGTGCTGGCTGAGGATCGCTTCAAGGGACTGGTGCGCGACCTCGCGCCGGAAGGCGACCTCGACACCGTGCTGCTCTGTCACGGCGAGCACTATGTCGGCGAGCTACGCCACATCGCGCCGACCTCGGGCATGATCTATATCGACGGCGACACCTCGATGTCGCCGGGCACCTGGGAAGCCGTGATGCGCGGCGTCGGCGGCGCGGTGGCCGCCACCGATGCGGTGATGGAGGGCAAGCATCAAAACGCCTTCGTCGCGGTGCGGCCGCCCGGGCATCACGCCGAGAAATCGACGCCGATGGGCTTCTGCTTCTTCGACAATGTCGCGATCGCCGCGCGCCACGCGCAGCGCAAATACGGCATCAAGCGCGCCGCGATCATCGACTTCGACGTCCATCACGGCAACGGCACGCAGGATATCTTCTGGGCCGACCCGACCGTGATGTATTGCTCGACGCACCAAATGCCGCTGTTCCCCGGCACCGGCGCTGCCGGTGAGCGTGGCGAGCACGACACCGTCGTCAACGCGCCGCTGGCGCCCGGCGACGGCGGCGCCAAGTTCCGCTCCGCCTTCGAGAACCTGATCCTGCCGCAGCTCGAGAAGTTTTCCCCCGAACTCGTCGTCATCTCGGCCGGCTTCGACGCGCATCACCGCGATCCGCTGGCCTCGATCAACCTGACCGGCGAGGATTTCGGTTGGGTCACGCGCAAGCTGATGGATCTCGCCGACAAGAGCGCCGGCGGCCGCGTCGTCTCCGTGCTGGAGGGCGGCTACGACCTCGAGGGTCTGAAAGAATCGGTGGCATCTCACGTCACCGCATTGATGGGCGCCTGAATACCCGCCACAATACGCCCGCAAAAATTCGATTGATTCTGCGCCGGGGCAAGCATGGCCTGCGACAGGTCATGTTTGGACGACAAGATCAGGTTGCGATCTGATCCACGCAATCGGGAACGCAAAGAATGGCCGAAAACACTCAAGCCGACGTCAAGAAGCTGACCTTTGAACGCGCGATCGAGGAACTCGAATCGATCGTCAAGCGGCTCGAGGACGGCAAGGTCCCGCTTGAGGAATCGGTTACGATCTACGAACGCGGCGAGGCGCTGAAGCGGCGCTGCGAGGAATTGCTGCGCCAGGCCGAAGCCCGCGTCGACAAGATCACCACCGACGCCTCGGGCCAGGCGACCGGCACTGAGCCGCTCGACGTGCAGTAGGGCCCGTTCCGATTCCATCGGAGCGGAATAGGCTCTAGGAGCCCTCGATCGTGCGACACGATGTCCGCCAGGGCGGGCAATTGTTGCTGCGTATTTCCGGCTGCCCAGAATGCCGCGGGGCGCCTGCGGCGATGGAGTGTGGCCGCGAATCAGGCCGATCCGGACCGGCCGGCTGCCGCTAAAATGGCCAAATTGGAACCCGCTTCCGGCCCCAAGCATTGAAAAGTCTCGGTTTTTCAAGATAGCGCACAGGAACCCTGCGCCGCCTATCGGGTTGGCTTTGGTTACGGCTTTGGTGTAATGCTTCCAGTTCTATGGGCATTTGAGGGTGGCGGGCGGCCCGAATTATTCGGGCGGCATGCACCTCAAATGGTTCGACAAAACTGAACCGGGACGGGTGAAGAGCGACCAAGGTGATGCGTATCACGTGGTCCAATCCGGAGTGAATCTAGGCTTACAACCAGGCACGGTCGGCCGGGGCGGCACCCGATGTCTGGCATTCGCTGCGCGATGTGCGCGCCAACCCATCTCGCGTCGGGCGGTTCGTTCCGACAGGCAAAAATTGGAAATTCGCTGTGACCACATTTAGTAAAACGCCGCTTCTTGACACTATTCACACGCCCGATGACCTGCGCAAGTTGAAGGTCGAGCAGGTTCGGCAGGTTGCCGACGAGCTCCGCCAGGAAACCATCGACGCCGTGTCGGTGACCGGCGGCCATTTCGGCGCCGGCCTCGGCGTGGTCGAACTGACCACCGCCATCCACTACACTTTCGACACCCCGCGCGACCGCCTGATCTGGGACGTCGGCCACCAGGCCTATCCGCACAAGATCCTGACCGGGCGCCGCGACCGCATCCGCACCCTGCGCACCGCCGGCGGTCTCTCCGGCTTCACCAAGCGCACCGAGAGCGACTACGATCCGTTCGGCGCCGCGCACTCCTCGACCTCGATTTCGGCCGGCCTCGGCATGGCCGTGGCGCGCGATCTCTCCGGCGGCAAGAACAACGTTATCGCCGTGATCGGTGACGGCGCGATGTCAGCGGGCATGGCCTACGAGGCCATGAACAACGCCGGCGCGATGAACTCGCGCCTGATCGTGATCCTCAACGACAACGACATGTCGATCGCGCCGCCGGTCGGCGCGATGAGCGCCTATCTGTCGCGCCTCTACTCGGGCAAGACCTACCGCTCGCTGCGCGAGGCCGCCAAGCAGATCAACAAGCGCCTGCCGAAGATCCTCGCCAACCGCGCCAACCGCGTCGAGGAATATTCCCGCGGCTTCATGATGGACGGCGGCACGCTGTTCGAGGAGCTCGGCTTCTATTATGTCGGCCCGATCGACGGTCACAACCTCGACCATCTGCTGCCGGTGCTGAAGAACGTCCGCGACATGGAGACCGGGCCGATTCTGGTTCACGTCGTGACCCAGAAGGGCAAGGGCTACGGCCCGGCCGAAGCCTCCGCCGACAAGTACCACGCCGTCGTCAAGTTCGACGTCGCGACCGGCACCCAGGCCAAGGCCAAGCCGAACGCGCCGGCCTACCAGAACGTGTTCGGCCAGAGCCTCGTCAAGGAGGCCGAGAAGGACGACAAGATCGTCGCCATCACCGCGGCGATGCCGTCGGGCACCGGCGTCGACATCTTCAACAAGGCGTTCCCGGACCGCACCTTCGACGTCGGCATCGCCGAGCAGCATGCGGTGACCTTCGCCGCCGGCCTCGCCACCGAAGGCTACAAGCCGTTCTGCGCGATCTACTCGACCTTCCTGCAGCGCGGCTATGACCAGGTGGTCCATGACGTCGCGATCCAGAGCCTTCCGGTCCGCTTCGCGATCGACCGCGCCGGCCTGGTCGGCGCCGACGGCGCGACGCATGCCGGTTCGTTCGACAACGCCTATCTCGGCTGCCTGCCGAACTTCGTGATCATGGCGGCCTCCGACGAGGCGGAAATGGTTCACATGGTGGCGACGCAGGTTGCAATCAACGATCGTCCGAGCGCACTGCGCTATCCGCGCGGCGAGGGCCGCGGCGTCGAGATGCCGGAAGTCGGCGTTCCCCTGCCGATCGGCAAGGGCCGCATTATCCGCGAGGGCAAGCAGGTCGCGCTGCTGTCGTTCGGCACCCGCCTCGCCGAGTGCGAGAAGGCCGCCGACGAACTCGCTGCCCACGGTCTCTCCGCTACGATCGCCGACGCGCGCTTCATGAAGCCGCTCGACGAAGAGATGATCATGAAGCTCGCCCGCGACCACGAGATCCTGATCACGATCGAGGAAGGCTCGATCGGCGGCTTCGGCTCGCATGTCATGCAGTTCCTGTCCGACAACGCCATGCTGGATAGCGGCATGCTCAAGTTCCGCTCGATGATCCTGCCCGACGTGTTCCTCGACCACGACTCGCCGGCGGCGATGTATGCCCGTGCGGGTCTCGACGCCAAGAGCATCGTTGCCAAGGTCTTCGAAACCCTCGGCAAGGACTACAAGACCGAGACCGTCAAGCTCGCGTAATCGCTTCGGGCGGCGCCCACTGGAGCAGTTTCGGTTCTGATTGAATCAGAACCGGAGCTCCAGGTTCTTTTTTGGACGCGTTTTCTTCACGCGAACCGGTGTCCACTTCGCTCGAAAACGCTCTAGCCCCGGCAAGTCCATGAAAATCTATCTGGCAGGTCCTGACGTGTTCCTGCCGGATGCCGTGGAGATCGGCCGCCGCAAGGCGGAGGTGTGCGCCTATCACGGGCTGACCGGGCTCTATCCGCTCGACAACGGCATCAATCCCACGGCCGCCGGCGCTTCACTTACCATCTTCAAAAGCAACGAGGCGATGATGGAGTCGGCCGACGCCGTCATCGCCAATTTGACGCCGTTTCGCGGCCCCAGTGCCGACGCAGGGACCGTCTACGAACTCGGCTACATGGCGGGACGCGGCAAGCTGTGCCTCGCTTATTCGAACGATCCCACGTCCTACGCCAATCGCGTGGCGCGGCTGCAGCAGGTCGTGCCGGCATTCGACGGACGCCTGATCGACGCGGAGGGACTGACGGTGGAAGAGTTTGGCTTGCCAGACAATCTGATGATGATGCACGCGCTCGATCTGCACGGCAGTCCGCTGGTGACGCCGAGGGAGCCTGCGGCCGACCTCTGGCACGACCTCACCTCCTTCGAGACCTGCGTGCGGCTCGCCGCCGCGCAGCTCCGGCAGGGCGCCAAGTGACCAAGCACGTGACCAAGGCAGGCGACAACGACAACAACGCATCCGCCGGCAAGCGCATCGACGTGCTGCTGGTCGAGCGCGGCCTGTTCGAAAGCCGGGCCCGGCCGCGCCGCGATCGACGCCGGCCTCGTCACCGCCGACGGCAAGTCAATCGCGAAGGCATCCGAACTCGTGGCGCCCGGAGCCGCACTCACGGCCGAGCCGGCGCATCCCTATGTCTCGCGCGGCGGCGTCAAGCTCGCCGGCGCGCTCGAGCATTATCCAATCGACGTCGAGGGCCATGTCTGCCTCGATGTCGGCGCCTCGACCGGCGGCTTCACCGAAGTGCTCCTTGCCAATGGTGCGAGCCTCGTCTTTGCCATCGATGTCGGCCACGGCCAGCTGCATCCCTCGCTGCGGGGGCATCCGAAGATCGTCTCCATGGAGGAGACCGACATCAGGAATTTCGAGGGCAAACGCCTGCCGGCGCGGCCCGACGTCGTCGTGATCGACGTCAGCTTCATCTCGCTGAAGCTGGTGCTGCCGGTGGCGCTGTCGCTGGCGGCCGCACCGATGCATCTGCTGGCGCTGATCAAGCCGCAGTTCGAGGCGGCGCGCAAACATTCCAAGCGCGGCGTCATCCGCAACGCGATGGTGCACCAGGAAATCTGCGACGATATCGCAGCCTTTGCCGCCTCGCTCGGCTGCACCGACATTCAGGTGTTCCCGTCATCGATCACCGGTGGCGACGGCAATATCGAATTCTTCCTCGGCGCGCGCCGTGGCTGAGCAACTCACCATCGACCATGTCGGGCATCGCGGCGACGGCGTCGCGACCGAAGGCGCGCAGTCGATCTTCGTGCCCTACACGCTGGCCGGCGAAACCGTCGAGGTCGAAGACGTGCCCGGTCACCATCCCGACCGGCGGCGGCTGGTCCGGGTGACGCAGCAAAGCCCCGAGCGGATCACGCCGTTCTGCCCGCATTTCGGCGTCTGCGGCGGCTGCGCGATCCAGCACTGGAATGACGCAAGCTATCATGCCTGGAAACGCAACATCGTGGTCGAGACGCTGGCGCAGGCGAAGATCGCTGCCGACGTCGCACCGTTGCTCGACGCCCACGGCGTGGGCCGCCGCCGCATCACGTTGCACGGACGCATCGGCGCCCATGAGGTCCTCAAGGTCGGCTTCGCCGCTGTCGGCTCGCACGACATCATCCCGGTCGATCGCTGTCCGATCCTCGATCCGGCGCTCGACGGCGCACTTGAAGCCGCCTGGGCCGTTGCCGAGCCGCTGATCTCGATCGGCAAGCCGCTCGACATCCAGGTGACCGCGACCCTCAACGGCCTCGACATCGACGTGCGCGGCTCCGGCGCGCTGCCGACGAGACTGATCAGCACTTTGTCCCGCATCGCGGAGAAACACCGACTGGCGCGGCTGACCCGGCACGGCGAGCTGGTGCTGCAGCGCGGCTCCCCTGACGTTGCGATCGGAAAGGCCAAGGTCGTGCTGCCGCCGGGCTCGTTCCTGCAGGCAACCGTCAAGGGCGAGGAGACGCTTGCCGCATTGGTTCGCGAGCGTTGCGGACGCGCCAAGCACATCGCCGATCTGTTTTGCGGCGTCGGCCCGTTCGCGCTTCGCCTCGCGGAGAAGGCGCGGATCGCGGCCTTCGACAACGACGCCGGCGCGATCGCGGCGCTGCAAAAGGCCGCACAAACGACGCCGGGGCTGAAGCCGCTCAAGGCCGAGGCGCGCGACCTGTTCCGCCGTCCCCTGATGCCGCAGGAATTGCGCGACTATGACGCCGTGGTGTTCGATCCGCCCCGGCAGGGCGCGCAGGCGCAGGTCACCCAGCTTGCGGCTAGCAAGGTGCCGGTGATCGTCGCGGTGTCCTGCAACGCCGCGACGTTTGCGCGCGACGCGAAAATCCTGATCGATGGCGGCTACAAGATTGCTGATGTCACGCCGGTCGATCAGTTCCGCCACACTCCGCATGTCGAACTGGTGGCGCGGTTCACCCGCTGAGACGACGCGGCGGCTATCGCGGCACGCGGCGGTCTCGCTATAATCTGCGCATCATGACCGATGATCCGCTGCTCGCACGCATCATTCCTATCCTCGCCACCGTGCCTGGTGTCGCCGCCATCGTGCTCGGCGGCTCGCGGGCGCGCGGCACGGCACATGACACCTCCGACTATGATCTCGGCATCTACTACAGGGACAGCGCCGCACTCGATATCGATCGGCTGCGCGACGCAGTGACGGGCCTGGTCGATGACCCCTCTGCCATGCATGTGACGCCGGTCGGCGAATGGGGGCCCTGGATCGTCGGCGGCGCCTGGCTCAGGATCGGCGGCCGCAAGGTCGACCTGCTCTATCGCAGCATCGGGCAGGTCACCGACGTGATCGACGCCTGCCGGAACGGCGACATCAGCATGCACTACCAGCCGGGCCATCCGCACGGCTTCTGCTCGGCGATCTGGATGGGCGAGGTCGCGCTGTGCCGCGTCCTGCATGATCCCGACGGTCTCGTCGCGGCACAGAAGGCGAGAACCGCGCCCTACCCGCCGGCCCTGCGCGATGCCCTGGTGCGACGCTTTCAATGGGAAATCCTGTTCAGCATCGAGAATGCCGCACTAGCCGTGCCGCGTGGCGACAGCACACACATCGCCGGCTGCGCCTATCGCGCGCTCGCCTGCATCGCGCAGGTGCTGTTTGCGGTGAACGGGCAATACCTGATCAACGAGAAGGGCGCGCTGGCGCAGGCGGCGAATTTTCCGGTGACGGTTCGCAACCTCGCCACGCGTGCTGCCGAAGTCTGGCGGCGGATCGGAGCAGCGGAGCACGCGGCCGCGTTGCAGACGCTACGCGCGTTGGAGAATGAGCTAAGCGATATCGGCCGAGTCGTAAGAAGGGTATGATCGCTATCGCCCCCAGCGATCCTGCCAGATCTTCTCGCCGATCATGCAATTGACCCGCGGGTCCTTCTCGGCGGTTCGCACGATCGGGCGCTCGGGGGTTCGGCCGGCGACTTCGAGCAGCAGCTTGGTGCGGATCGCCTCCTTGAATTTCTCGCGATCCTTGATCGTCACCACGAAGGAGCCGGGTCCGCCGATCACGCAGTCCTCGTAATAGTAGTCGAGATTTTCGATATCCATCGTCGAATAGGACGGCTCCTTCACCATGATCGGCAGGCCGTTGATGACGATGCCCTTGTCGAGGGCCGCATCGCGCGCAGGCGTGATCGGCGTGCCGTTATTGTTGGGTCCGTCGCCGGAAATATCGATCACGCGGCGCAGGCCGCGATGCGGGTTCTCGTCGAACATCGGGATCGCGAAATAGATCGCACCCGAAATCGAAGTGCGCGAAGCGCGCCGCACCGGCGTCTTCATGATCTCGGCAGAGACCGCATCGGCGGATTCGGGGCCGTCGATCACGCGCCAGGGAATGATGACCTTCTGGTCGTTGGAGGCGGCCCATTCGAAATAGGTGACCGAGATCTTGCCGTTCGGCCCGGCCTTCAGCGCCTGCAGGAAATCCTTGGAAACGATTGCCTGCGCATAGCCCTCGCGCTGGATCGCGAGCTCGTCCATGTCCATCGAATAGGAGACGTCGACTGCGATGATCAACTCGATGTCGACGCTCGGCGTGGATTCCTTTTCAGCCAGCCGGCCAGTCTGTGTTCCCGGGCCGGGCGCGGCAACACCGGCCACATCGCCGCTGGCCAACATGCCCGCGACAAGCACCGCTCCGATCGAGACATACCAGCGCATTGCGGCCCTCCCGTCGTGTGCCTGTCATGGTGACACGCAAATCACGCGGCGAAAAGCGCTGATATCATCTGTCCTTCACATTCAAGTTAGACACGTCGAGGTTAGACGCGCGTGCCGCGAATGCGGCAACACGCGTCGTGCCGTTGCCGCAATGACGCCGTGCAAATCGAACGGTTCCAACACACGACGGAAGACGGTATTCTTACGGGGCAATCGCGAGGGAGTGCCGGGCGATGCCCGATACGGTCGTCAAGCCGAAAACCAGGACGAAGACCAAGGTCGAGCGGCCCCGCCTGCACAAGGTGATCCTGGTCAACGACGACTATACGCCGCGCGAATTCGTCGTCACCGTGCTGAAGGGTGAATTCCGCATGACCGACGACCAGGCCTACAAGGTGATGCTGACCGCACACCAGCGCGGCGTCTGCGTGGTCGCCGTCTTCACCAGGGACGTCGCCGAGACCAAGGCGACGCGCGCCACCGACGCCGGCCGCGCCAAGGGCTATCCGCTGCTGTTCACGACCGAGCCGGAAGAGTAGCAGGCATCACCGCCGCGCTGGCTCGACGCGCTGGCTGATCGCAATGTCGGCGACGACTGCCCCCATCACCAGCGCGCCGCCAACGAGGGCGCGCAGCGACGGCACTTCGGCAAACGCCAGCCACACCCAGAACGGCATCAGCGGCGTTTCGAGGGTTGCGATCAGCGAGGCCTGCGCGGACGGCAGCAATCTGGAGCCGACCGTGAACAGGGTGAGACCGAGCCCCACCTGGCACGCCCCGAACATCGCGAGCACACCGAGATCGGCGCCGCTGACCGCGCCGATGCCCTGCCCCAACGGCAAGCTGATGGCGCTGCCGAGAAAGTTCGAGAGCGCCGCGGCGGCGATCATCGGCGTGCCCCTGTGTCGTCGGATCACCACCGTCATCAGGGAGATCGCGAGCACCATCACGCAGGCAAGGCCGATGCCCCTGTAATCCGTGATGCCGACGGCGCCGCTGACGGTGATGGCCACACCCGCGAGCGCGACAAGACTTGCCAGCAATGTGCCGCGCCGCGCCCGCTCGCGCAGCCAAAGCCAGGCGATCGCGGCCGCCACGAACGGCTGCATCGCGATCAGGATCGCGACATTGGCGACGCTGGTCAGCTGCAGCGCCGGGATGAACGTCACCATGCCGAAGGTCGAGAGGCCGGCCACCAGCCATCCGCTCGCGGGCATCGCGACGAGATCGCGCACGCCGCGCCGGCCCTGCGTCGCGACCAGGAACAGCGCGATCGCGCCGCCGCCGAACAGCCCGCGCCAGAATAGGATGGTCCAGGAATCGAAGTGCAACAGCCGAGTGAAGAACGGCGCGGTGCTCCAGGCCGCTGCGGCCGCAACGACCAGCGCGATCCCGGTGCGGTGCTGCGCGTCACTGTCAGTCACCACCCGCCGCCGTCAACCAGCAGCCGCGACCGGCGCCTCGTCGAACAGGCCGTAGACCCGTTCGGCCTTGGCAAATCCCGCGATCGGAAACTCGCCGAGATCGCTCCAGCCGCCGTCGTGAATGCCGGCGAAGCGCTCGGACGCCACGACGGTGCGGCCGAGACGGCCGGCGATCTTCTCCAGCCGCGCGGCGAGATTGACCGCCGGACCGATGCAGGTGAAGTCGAGCCGATTGCCGCCGCCGATATTGCCATAGAGCACGCGCCCGAGATGCAGCGCGACGCCGAAGCGGAAGCGCTCGACCGCATCGCCGTTGGGAAACTGCAGCGCCTCGACCCCGGCGCGGGATGCGCGCGCAGCCTCCAGCACCCGCGAGCAGACCTGTGCCTCGTCGCCGAGATACTCGTCGACCGGGAACACTGCGAGCAGGCCGTCGCCCATGAATTTGAGCACTTCGCCGCCTTGGTCGCGAATGGCAGTGACCTGACAATCGAAATAGAGGTTGAGGATCTCGACGACCGTCTCGGCCGGCAAACGGTCCGACAGCGCAGTGAAGCCGCGCAGGTCGGACAGCCAGATCGCGGCATCCATCGTATCGGCGTGGCCGCGCCGGATCTGGCCGCCCATGATGCGCTCGCCGGCACGGTTGCCGACATAAGTGTCGAGCAGCAGCGTGGCGGTGCGGCGCAGCGTGACGATCTCGATGTAGCGCGACAGCGGGACGGTGATCGAGCGGATCGCGTTGAGCTGCTCATCGGTGAAGCCACCCGGCTGCCTGGTGGTCCAGCTCGACGCATTGGGAAAGCCGTCGGTGTTGATCAGCGGCACCGCGATGTAGTCGGTGACGCCCTCTTCCTGCAAATCTACGACGATCGGAAAGCGCTTGCTGGCGGGATCGTCGAGCCGCGCACGCACCTCGACGCCCTGCTTGAAGACGATCGACAGCGGGCTGACGGCATATTCCGGGGAGTCCTCGATGTTGTGGCCGACGGTGCCGGTCTCGACCTCGGAGCCTGGCTTCCAGAAGAAATGCCGGCCGTAGATCTCGGGATGCAGCGTGCGCACGAAGACGCCGACGCGCCACAGCGGCAGGCCGGCCCGCACCAGGCGTTCGCAGCACTCCGCCATCATCTGCTGCGGGGTCGGCGCCGAGCGCGCGCCGCCGATCATCCATTCGATGATGTCCCGAAGCTCCGACGCGTTCATGGCATTCCCCGAGGGCGGTCTGGCGACCGCCACTATATAGGGGATCAGCGCCCGGTCTGCCCGCGGTCGCGCAGAAAATGATCCGCCAGCACGCAGGCCATCATGGCCTCGCCGACCGGCACCGCGCGGATGCCGACGCAGGGATCGTGGCGGCCCTTGGTCAGGATGTCGGTGTCGGCGCCCTTGCGGTCGACGGTGCGGCGCGTGGTCAGGATCGACGACGTCGGCTTGACCGCAAAGCGCACCACCACCGGCTGGCCGGTCGAGATGCCGCCGAGCACGCCGCCGGCATGGTTGGAGAGGAAGCGCGTGCCGTTATTGCCGGTCCGCATCTCGTCGGCGTTCTCTTCGCCGGTGAGCTCAGCGGCGCCGAAGCCGGCGCCGATCTCGACGCCCTTGACCGCGTTGATGCTCATCATCGCGGAGGCCAGATCGCTGTCGAGTTTTGCGTAAATCGGCGCGCCGAGCCCGGCCGGCACACCTTCGGCGACAATCTCGATGACGGCGCCGATCGAGGAGCCGCTCTTCCTGATGCCGTCGAGATAGCTCTCGAAGAACGCCGCCTTATCCTTGTCGGGACAGAAGAACGGGTTGTTGGCGATCTCGTCCCAGTCCCACTTCTCGCGATCGATCTTGTGCGGGCCCATCTGCACCAGCGCGCCGCGCACCTTCACCTCGGGCAGGACCTTGCGCGCGATCGCGCCGGCCGCGACACGGGTTGCGGTCTCGCGCGCGGAGGAACGTCCGCCGCCGCGGTAGTCGCGCAGGCCGTATTTCGCTTCATAGGTGAAGTCGGCGTGGCCGGGGCGGAACTTGTCCTTGATCTCGGAATAGTCCTTCGAGCGCTGATCGGTGTTCTCGATCAGCAGCGCGATCGGCGTGCCGGTCGTGACCTGCACGCCGCTCTCCGGATGCGGCATCACGCCGGACAGGATCTTCACCGCATCCGGCTCCTGGCGCTGGGTGGTGAAGCGCGACTGGCCGGGCCGGCGGCGATCGAGGTCGTGCTGGATCTCCTCCACGGTCAGAGGGATCATCGGCGGGCAGCCGTCCACGACGCAGCCGATCGCGACCCCATGGCTCTCGCCGAAGGTCGTGACGCGGAACATATGGCCGAAAGTATTGAAGGACATGGCGTGTCGTAACGCGCAGGGTCGACACCGTCAAACGGGTTTCATGCCCCCGAAGACGTGGCTGCCCCGGCGCCCTTAACTATATTTCTGCAGGCCCGCCGCGCCGAACACGTAGACTGCGCCCTGCTCGATATAGAGCTCGGCGGCCGAGGCCGGCGTCTCGAAGCCGAGCGTCACCATCAAGGCCCGCGCTGTGCCGCCATGGGCGACGGCGACCGTGTCGGAGGTCACCGAATGGTACCACTCGGTCATCCGCACCTGCACGTCGACATAGCTCTCGCCGCCCTCCGGCGCCACCGTCCACTTCTCGGCCAGACGGCGGGCATAGACGACGGGATCGGCAGCCTGCGCCTGCGCCAGCGTCGAGCCCTCCCACGTCCCGTAGCCGATCTCGCGCAGCCTGTCGTCGAGGGCATAGTCGCCCGGCGGCAGGCCGAGCTCGGTGCGCACCAGCTCCATGGTCGCGCGCGCCCGGATCAGCGGGCTCGCGACGAACGGCAGCGTCGTCTTGTCACGGCCATCGCGCGCCAGCAGACCGGCGAGGATGCGCCCGGCCTGCGCGGCCTGGGCGCGGCCGCGCTCGTTGAGGGCAATGTCCTGCGCGCCCTGAAGCCGGCCTTCGGCGTTCCACGAGGTTTCGCCGTGGCGGATGTAGTAGATCGTTGGCACCGGCATTCCCGTAACGGCTGGTCCTTGCTGAGCGAGCTGTCGGGCGCCTGATATCAAGGCTTCCACGCTTCGATTTTTTTTCGGCTCCGAGGTACACCAGCGCTTCGGCTGGCGACAAGCCCAAATCGGCCGCAGCTGAGGCGGTATGCGCAGAGATCGGTGCAACCGGAATAGCCACGCCGTTAGGGTGTTATGTTGGGCAAGGCACTGTCGCCGAGACCATCGAAGACTGGATGCATGACCGCGTTTCGTCAAAGTGTCGAAGCCATGATTCCGGCGCTCCGCCGCTATGCGCGCGCGCTGGCACGTGACACGGATATCGCCGACGATCTGGTGCAGGACACGCTGGTGCGCGCGCTGCGCTCGGAGCGGCTGTTTCTCGGCGGCGATGTCAGGAGCTGGCTCTATACGATCCTGACCAATCTGAATAAGAACCGAAGGCGCTCGCTGGCGCGGCGGCCGCCCCTGATGCCGCTGCTCGACAACAATGCCGACGCCAGCGGCACCGAGGCCGAGGGACGCGACATCGAGCGCGCGCTGTCGACGCTGGTCGAGGAGCAACGCTCGGTGCTGCTGCTCGTGATGCTGGAGGGCATGAGCTACCGGGAGGTCGCCGACATCCAGGGCGTGCGATCGGCACGGTGATGTCCCGCCTCGCCCGCGCGCGCGCCCATGTGCGGGCATCGATCGAGGGCCAGCGCCCGGCGCTGCGGCGGGTGAAATGATAATGTGCGCGATGGCAGGTGTTACGCTTGAACGATTTTCAAACAAGATTTGGCAGAGACGACTGATATGACCGACCCGAACATCCCCGTCACCGAAGACGAGCTGCACGCTTACGTCGACAACGAGCTGCCGGCCGAACGCCGCGGCGACGTCGAGGCGTGGCTCGCCACGCATCCTGACGACGCGGCGCGGGTGCAGTCATGGCGCGCGATGGCCGAGACGCTGCATGCGCGCTACGATACCGTGCTGGACGAGGCCGTGCCGAAGCGGCTCGAGCTCGAGCGGCTGGTGCGCCAGCCGCGCCGCTGGATCTATGGCGCGGTGGCGGCAACGCTGATGGCCTTCATCGCCGGCGGCGGCGTCGGCTGGGTCGCGCGCGGCGCTACGGCTGCGCCGTCGACCTTCCAGAGCTTCACGCTCGACGCGCTCGATGCCCACCGGCTCTACGTGGTCGAGGTTCGCCATCCCGTCGAGGTGCCCGGCAGCGAGCGCGACCATCTGCAGCAGTGGCTGACCAAGCGCTGCGGCTGGGCCGTGCGTGCGCCGGAACTCGCCGGGCTGAAGCTGGTCGGCGGCCGCCTGCTGCCCGGCCCGAGCGGGCCGGCGTCGTTCCTGATGTATGAGAGCACGTCCGGCGAGCGCTTCACGGTCTACACCGCCAAGGCGAAGACCGAGGCGACGCAGATGCGTTATGCCGCGCAGGGCAGCGACGGCGCGCTGTTCTGGGCCGATCGGGGCGTCGCCTATGTCGTCAGCGGCGGCACCGACCGCAGCCGGCTGACCCAGGTCGCGCAGGCCGTCTACGATCAGATGGAGAAGAGCGGAGGTTGATCTCCCGTAATTCTACGGGAGATCACGTCGCGAAATTGCGCCGTTTCGAGTAAGTGAATCCAGCCTCACCCGGCGTCCCAATTCCGACATTGAAAACTTCGATTCGCGTCATTGACGCGTCTCATTATCGTACCGGATGCTCACGCGAAGATGATCTGCGCCCGATCCGCCGATCGGCGCACGCGGCCTCGATTGGGGTTTTGTGTACCGCGCTGGTCCCCCTCTCGAGGCCGCACTCCTTTTTCCGCCATCCGGGTCTGCACGCCGCAGACCAGGAGCTGGACGGCCGGTCATCCTTTGACGCGCTCACGGCGCGGCGTCTACCCCGATAGAGTCCGGGGTAGTTGCAGTTTCGCGTCTTCGCGTCTCTGGGGCGCGCCCTCGGCGGTCAGCCGAGATCGCTGCGCGGATTGTAGGGGTTACGCTCCCGCCACGTCTGCATCAATGCCTCAAGCTCGGCATCGTTCCCGTCGGGAAGGACGATGCGGGTCGTGACGTAGAGGTCGCCGGTCACCCCCGCCTTCGACAGCCCCTTGCCCTTGAGGCGGAAGGTGCGTCCGCTCGAGGTGTTTTTCGGGATCGACAGTTCGACCGCGCTGCCGAGCGTCGGCACGCGGACCTTGCCGCCCAGCACCGCCTCATACAGGGTCACGGGCAGGTCGATCCGCAGATCGTTGCCGTCGATCTTGAAGAACGGATGCGGCGCGATCGAGATCGTGATCAGGAGATCGCCGGGCGGATGGCCTTGCGCAGTGTCGCCCTGCCCCTTCAGCCGGATCTGCTGGCCGGCGGTGACGCCGGGCGGAATCTTGACGTTGAGCTCACGGCCGGTCGGCAGGCGGACGCGCTTGTCGCCGCCCCTGACCGATTCCTCCAGCGACACCGTCATCGCGACCGAAAGGTCGAGGTCGACGCCGACCCCGCCGCCGTCGAACTCGAACGGGCTGGCTCGGCCCGCACGGGCGCTGCCGGCACGCGCGGCATTGCCGAACATGCTGTTGAGGATGTCCTCGAAGCTGCCGCCGCCCCCACCGCCACCGGGGCCGCCGCGGAAGCTGTATTCGAATCCACCCGGACCGGCACGGCCGCCGGCGCCGCCGCCGCCGGGGAACCCCTGGAAGCGCGGCTTGCCATCGGCATCGATCTCGCCGCGATCGAACTGCTTGCGCTTGTCCTCGTCGCCGACGATCTCGTTGGCCGTGTTGATCTCCGCAAAGCGGGCAGCCGCCTTCGGGTCGTTGTTGTTGTTGTCAGGGTGATGCTTCTTGGCGAGCTTGCGATAAGCACTCTTGATCGTCGCAGCGCTTGCACTCCGCTGCACCCCCAAGACCTCATAGGGGTCGCGCATCCGTCACGTCTCCTTCACGGGAAAATCAGTCCTGCTGAGAACCCATTCGGGCCCACTTTGCCTTCATGTGGGGGCTCAGTGGCATTTTTGCAACTAGTCCGCTACCGGCTTCTCCGGAACTCTCAGGACTTTCTCCACGGCTTCAGACTATGGATTTCCCACCGCCCCTGTCCAGCCTTGCAAGCAGCACCCTGTAGCCAGCTCTCGGTGGCTCCATTGACATAGCTGGCGAGGAAGTCCCGGCACGTCTTGCCGTCCTCGCCCGAATAGGCCTGGGCCAGCGGCGTCACCGATCCGCGCGCACCGGTTTGAGGGTTTTCCCACGGCTGGCTGGAATCCTTGTCGCCCTTGGTCAGCACGTCGGAGGCGGCGTTGCGGGCGAAAGCGAGATCGCTGTCGGTCGGCACGGCAGCGTTGACCTGGGTCGGGCTGATCGAGCCCGTCACATCCTTGTCGTCCAATTTGGCGAAGGCATCGGTGCGCGACAGGCTGCAGCCGCCTGCGCCGACGCCAATCAGGATCAGTGTCACCACCGCGCCTGCGGGGTGGATCGCCGATAGGCCAACGCGCCCCCATGCCCTATATAGGGCTAGAAACGCGCGCTCGGACGCGGGCGAACGCAAATCGGGACTCCTGACATGACCGACACGACCTCCATCAAACACCCGACACCGTTAACATCGGGTGATTTCACCGCGGCGGAGGAGCCGTTCGCCCTGTTCGGCGAATGGTTTGCGGAGGCGGTCAAGTCCGAGCCGAACGATCCGAACGCGATGGCGCTCGCGACCGTCGATGCCGACGGACTGCCCGACGTGCGGATGGTGCTGATGAAGGGCTTCGATGCCGACGGCTTCGTGTTCTACAGCCACATTGCCAGCGCCAAGGGCCGCGAATTGGCCTCAAATCCTAAGGCCGCTTTACTGTTTCACTGGAAATCGCTGCGCCGACAGGTGCGCATCCGCGGACCGGTCACGCCGGTCACCGATGCCGAGGCCGATGCCTATTTCGCCACAAGGCCGAAGCAGGCGCAGATCGGCGCCTGGGCCAGCAAGCAGTCGCAGCCGCTCGAAAGCCGCTTCGCCTTCGAGCAGGCGATCGCCAAGGCCGGCGCGAAATACGTCATCGGCGAGGTGCCGCGGCCGCCGGGCTGGAGCGGCTGGCGGATCACGCCACAACGCTTCGAGTTCTGGCACGACCGCCCGTTCCGCCTGCACGACCGCATCGAATTCCGCCGCGATGCCGCCGGCAACGCCTGGTCGAAGGTGCGGCTCTATCCCTGAAAAAATGCAACCGTCATGGAAGGGCAAAAGTGCGAAGCGCGTCTTCGTGTAAGGTGACCCCGGCCATCGACGTCCCCGATCTTCAAACATTCGAAGACGTCGATGCCCGGCACGACGCCGCGCATGACGAAAACGAAAGAAACTGTCGATGACCCGCCCTTCCAATGCGCCGCGGCGCACGCTGCTCCTGACCGGCGCGAGCCGCGGCATCGGCCATGCCACCGCGATCCGGTTCTCGTCCGCCGGCTGGCGCGTCATCACCCTCTCGCGGCACGCGTTTCCGGAGGTCTGCCCCTGGGGCGCCGGCCCGGAAGATCACATCGAGGTCGATCTCGGCAGCCATGACGACACGGTGCGCGCGATCTCGGAGATCCGGCAGCGGCTGGATAACGATGAACTGCACGCGCTGGTCAACAATGCCGCGATCTCGCCGAAAGCGCCCGACGGCAGCCGGCTCGGCACCATGGACACCGACATCGAGACCTGGACCCATGTTTTCCACGTCAACTTCTTCGCACCGGTCATGATCGCGCGCGGGCTGATCGAGGAGTTGAAGCACGCCAAGGGCGCGGTGGTGAACGTCACCTCGATCGCCGGCTCGCGCGTGCATCCGTTCGCGGGCGCAGCCTACGCGACGTCGAAAGCCGCGCTGGCGGCGCTGACCCGGGAGATGGCGTCGGACTTCGGCCGCGTCGGCGTTCGCGTCAATTCGATCGCGCCGGGCGAGATCGATACCTCGATCCTGTCACCGGGCACCGAGAAGATCGTCGACCAGCAGATCCCGATGCATCGCCTCGGCACCCCGGACGAGGTCGCCAAGATCATTTACGTTCTCTGTACGGAGACCAGCTCTTACGTGAACGGTGCGGAAATCCACATTAACGGTGGTCAGCACGTCTGAGCTTCGGATGAGCCGCAATTTCGGGGAAGGAAGTTTCGAGGCGATCCCGGCCGCCGCCGCGGCCGTCACATTGGGATTGCTTCACTTGCAGGCGTAACGACGCCGACGAGGCTTCTGCCTCTAGTCGGCGTAAAACCGGCGTGACTTCTTCCCAGGCTGCCGCAGCGCGACGTCGTTCAGTGCGCTGGAGCATTCGTCTTCGTCCTCGCCATCAAGCAGCGCCGCGTCACAGTAACGGCAAAGTCTCGGCGAGATCGCCTGCACCTTGCCTGCTGCGCGATCCTGTTGATAGCGCGCAAAGTCGATGACGTTACGCCGTGGCGTTATGATCTTCTCAACCATTGCTGTCCTCCGGCTTCGAGGCAGGCGTTATCGCAGACAAGTTTCGCCCAAACGTTCAGCGCAACGCTCAAATTTTAGCAGAGGAAATAAGGCAGTTGCCCGAATCCCAAAATGCGACGCGTGCCCTAAAAAAACAGGCCTTAGAGCCACTTCTTCCACTTGAAAATCCAGTACGGCACGATCGCCGCCATCAGCATCAGCACCAGTGCATACGGATAGCCGTGCGCCCATTCGAGTTCCGGCATCGCCTTGAAGTTCATGCCGTAGATCGAGGCAATCAGCGTCGGCGGCATCAGCACCACCGCCATCACCGAGAACAGCTTGATGATGTTGTTCTGTTCCAGATTGACCACGCCGAGCATGGCATCGAGCACGAAAGTAATTTTGCTGGAGAGGTAGGAGGCGTGGTCGGTCAGTGAGGCCACGTCACGCTGCATGGTCTTGAGCTGCTCGCGCATGTCCTTGGACCATTTCACCCCTTCCACGATCGCCGAGAGGAAGGTCACGAGGCGGCCGATCGAGACCAGGCTTTCGCGGACCTTCGAGGTCAAGTCGCCCTTGCGGCCGATCGCGATCAGGATCTGGGAATATTGCTTGGCGTGGCCGTGGCGTTCGCTCTCCGGCTCGAAGATGTCGTGGGAGACCTGGTCGATGTCGGCCCCGCAGCGCTCCAGGATGTCGGCGCAGCGGTCGATCACCGCATCCAGCAGTTCCATCAGCACCTGCTCGCCGGTGATGCTGGGGGCACAGGAGCGGGCCAGCTTGTTCTCGACCAGTGCGAACGGCTTCGGAAGGTCGTAGCGCACCGTGACCAGCCGATGGCCGGTCAGAATGAAGGTGACCGCCGTGGTCCGCGGCATGTCGGTATCGGATTGGCACATCAGCGTCGCGGTCATGTAGCGCGCGCTGTTCTCGATATAGAGGCGGCTGGAGATCTCGATCTCCTGCATGTCTTCGCGGGTCGGAACCGCGATCCCCGCCAGCTTCTCGACGGCCCTGTCCTCCTCAACGGTCGGATTCGCCAGATCGACCCAGACCGCATTCTCCGGCAGCGCCGACAGTTCCGTGGCGACGACCTTCTTGAGGCTGAAATCGGAAGGGACGAACACCGACAGCATTAACGAACTCCACAAAAACGGGCGGGCAGACCTGCGGACTTAGCGCGATTCTGGCTGGGGCTTCATGACCGGGACATTAACCGGACGCCCACCTTTGTGGCGCCCAGGTGGCAGCGACGTGGGCTGGGCTCAGCAAACCGTTGCCTGTTTGCACAAAAACCGGCCCGGCGCCAGAAGACTTGCGGCAAAAAAGCCACAGACGGCGTCCCGCGATGCGGGAACGGCATCTAAACTCTGGGAATAATGCCACGGTTCGGCAATAATGCCCCTCATGGAATCGTGGCGTTTAGGGCGTAATGTTGGCGCTTTCGGGCGCGGATTTTCGATTGGAATGTAATCATGTCGTCGCTCAAAGTTACCCTCGGGATCCTGACCGCGGGCCTGATGTTGTCGGGCTGCATGCAGGCCACGACCTATGAGGCAACCAATACTGCTGCCTTCAAGCCGCGTGACAAGGAACTTCTCGCCAAGACCACCTATGTCAAGACGCCGGTAGCTGAACCGTTCCGCCGCGCGATCGTCGAATATCACCGCAAGGAAGCCCCCGGCTCCATCCTGGTCGATTCCGACAACCATTACCTCTATTACGTGCTGAACGACGGCAAGGCGATCCGCTACGGCATCACCGTTGGCGAAGAGGCCATGGCCTGGTCCGGCATTGCCAAGGTCGGCAGCATGACCGAATGGCCGGCCTGGCACCCGACCCCCGGTGAAATCTCGCGTCTCGGCGTTCCGACCTTCGTGGCACCCGGCCCGGACAATCCGATGGGTTCGCGCGCGATGTATCTCTACTCGGGCGGCAAGGACACGCTGTTCCGCATTCACGGCACCAACCAGCCGGAATACATCGGTTCGTCGATCTCCTCGGGCTGCATCCGCATGACCAACGAGGACGTCATCGACCTCTACAACCACGTCAAGCTCGGCACCATCGTCGTGGTGCTGGAACCGAAGCACGGTGACTCGCCCTACAAGCCGCAGATGGCATTGCAGGGCGGCAGCATGGCCACCTACTGAACCACGTCTGATACGCGGACGAGATCAAAAGCGCCGGCTCTGCCGGCGCTTTTTTGTTGGCTGCGGCTTGGTCTCGACAGCGCGGTCAGAGGCAGCCGCATCATCTGATCCCGCAGCATCCGCCTTGCCGTCGGCAGCCTTGTCTTGATCGCTCTTGCCGTGATCAGCCTTCGCTGCATCCAGCCTGCCGCCATCGGATTTTGCCGCAACCTCGCGCGGCGGCGCCCCTTCGGGCCGCTCGGCCGGCAATAGCGGCGCGACATGCGGCAGAGGGTCGTACACGTTCCACTGGCAGATCCGGTAATTGTTGCGACGCTCCGCAAGGTCGAGATGGATATGGTCCTCGTGGTACCAGTCCGAGCCCGGCCCGAGCACGGTGGAGAAGCGGGCGCAGACCGAGCGCAGCACGGTCTCGCGCAGATCGCGCGCCACGCTGCGGTCGGTCAGCGAGATCGACTTGCCGTTGGCGAGACCAAAGGCGCGCACATCGAGCGCATTGGCGCGGCCGTGCTCGGAGAGCTGCGCGCCGACGACGCGATTGCGGCCGTGGCACTCGAACGAGTCGAAATTGTCGAGATTGCTGATCCCGCCGCCGAGGGTCTGCGCCAGTGGCGCGATATCGGTGCGAACCCAGTCGGCGACCGCGACTGCCATCTTGCAGCGGAGGATCGCCGCGGGTTTGACTGCGACCTTGCGCTTGTCCGGCAGCACGATGGCCTCGAGCCGCACCAGATCCTCGCCGCCGCAGCCGCCGGCGCCGTGGATATCCGGAATGCTCGGTGCGATCGCGATCTCCTCGGTAAGCGCCTGCCGGCAGGCCGATAGCTGCGGCTTGGGCGGCTCGGCCGGCTTGGCCGTCTCGCTGGACCTTGCGGCCTCGGCCG
>NZ_JACMYO010000032.1 GCF_020889685.1 Bradyrhizobium oropedii | reverse complement strand
GCCGGCGGCGGCGAGGAACTCGGCGGCATCCGCAGCCTCCAGCACTACATGCAGCGCACCGCCTTGCAGGGCTCGCCTCGCATGCTGAGCGGCGTCACCGGCCGCTGGTTCAAGGGCAGCCCGCTGCTCGAGGGCGACCTGCACCCGTTCCGCTATCACTACAACGATCTCGAGATCGGGCGCACGCTGGTCTCGAAGTCGCGGCAGATCACGCTCGACGACATCGAGCATTTCGCGCATTTCACCGGCGACACTTTCTACGCCCATATGGACGAGGAAGCGACCAAGGGGCATCCGTTCTTCCCGGGCCGCGTCGCGCATGGCTATTTGCTGCTGTCGTTCGCGGCCGGCCTGTTCGTCGATCCCGACTACGGACCGGTGCTGGCGAACTACGGCCTCGATAGCCTGCGCTTCGTGAAACCGGTCCAGCCGGGAGAATCAATCCAGGTGCGGCTGACCGCGAAGGAGAAGACACCGCGCAACAAGCAGTATGGCGAAGTGCGCTGGGACGTCGAGATCACGACCGGCACGGGCGAGACCGCGGCGACCTACGAGCTGCTGACGATGAACGCGATGCGAGCTTAGCGAATCTCATCAGAGCAGCGCGGCCTGCCGGCCTCGGCCGGCGGGCTTTGCCTTGCTGCGCGGCCGGGCGGCGGCAGCCTGGTGCGCGCCGGCCAACACCAGCTGCGCGACGAAGTCGGCATATTCGGCGCGGGTCATCGGCCCGCCCTCGCGAAACCACATATAATGCCAGTTCAGCATGCCGAAGACGCTCATCGTCAGCGGCTTGAGAACGCGCTTCTGTTTCGCAGCCGGCACCGCCGCGGCGAGCGCATCCGACATGATCCCGACGAGGATCCGCTCGCTCGCAAGCAACGGCTGCTGCTTGTCCTTCGGCAACAGCTTGAGGCTTGAGATCTGGACCTGATGCTCGGCGTCGGCGTGCCGGTATAGCTCGAGCAGGGCCGCAACGATCGTCCTGAAGCGCTCAACCGGATCGCCGGCCTGTGCGCTCGCCTTGCGAACCGCTGCCACCAGCTTTTCGAGATGCGACGCCAAGATATCGAAGAGGAGCGCCTCCTTGTCGGGATAGTAGTGATACAGCAACGCCTTCGAGACCCCGCACGCGTCGGCAATGGCGTTCATCGACGTGCCGACATATCCCGATGCAGCAAACAGCTCGGCCGCGCGATGCAGCATCGAGAGGCGCTTGTCGTCATAGTCCTTGGCGCGCGATCGGGCCATGTCTTTCCGTTTCCACCAGCCGGCCGAGAAAGTTCTGGAACCACCGCCCTGCCGACGGGCCGCGTCCGAACCGCCATTTATTGACCATCCGGTCGAACAATTCCATGGCTGAGTTGGAATGGCGCCTCTGTCGCCAAGTCGCGCCAGGACGAACGAAGGCCCCCAATGCCAAGCGCATTGAGGGCCGCGTCCCCCGCCTCACATGCCTTTAGCTGTTAAAGCCCGCCGGGATGAACGCCGGCAGCTTCTCCTCGATGAAGTGCTTAACCTCCGGCGAGTTGAAGACCTGGATGAAGGCCTTCAGGCGCGGATCATCCTTCTTGTCCGGCCGCGCGGTGAGGCGCAGCACGAGGCCGTCATCGACCGTGCGGTCGATCAACAACGCCGACTTCGGATCGCCGCCGGCCGGGATCAGATAGGTGATGTTGACGAGGGCAAGCGTGACGTCGTCGAGCGACCGGTAGGTCTGCGCGGGATCGAGCTCGACGATCTTCAAGTTCTTGGGATTGTCGATGACGTCGAACCGGCTGACCGCGAAGCCCTTGCCCGGCGCCAGCTTGATCAGCCCGGCGCGTTCGAGCAGGATCAATCCACGCGCGCCGTTGAGCGGTTCATTCGGGATCGCCACGCTGTCGCCGGATTTGATCTCGTCGAGCGACTTGATCTTTTTCGAGAACAGCCCGACCGGCGCGATCACGCCGACCTTGTCGACCTGGATCAGGTTGAAGCCGCGCTGCTTGTTCTGGATCGCGAGATAGGTGCCGTGCTGGAACAGATTGGCGTCGACGTCGCCGCTGTTGACCACCTCGTTCAACGCGACCCAGTCCGATAGCTCGACGATCTTGACGTCCTGGCCCTTGTCCTTGGCGAGCTTGGCGGCAAACGCCGCCAGCTGACCGACCGGTCCGGCGCTGGTCGCGATCTTGAGAGGTTCGTCCGCGACGGCGGCCGCTGTCATCGCAAGCAGCACACCGGCTGCCTGTGCCAGGCGCAATAATGTCTTCATGGTCTCGGTTCCAACTCCGTCTTTCGGTGATCGATCAGGCGGCCTTGCGGCCGCTACCTCTTGCCTCGGCCTGGGCCAATGCCTGGGTGAGGTCGGCGAGGATGTCATCGGGATGCTCGATGCCGACCGAGAGCCGCACATAGCCCGGCGTCACGCCTGCCGCGAGCTGCTCCGCGGAGCTCAGCTGCTGATGGGTGGTCGATGCCGGGTGGATGGCCAGCGACCGCGCATCGCCGATATTGGCGACGTGATAGAACAGTTTCAGCGCATCGATGAAGCGACGGCCGGCCTCGACGCCGCCCTTCAGCTCGAAACCGACCAGCGCGCCATAGCCACCGTTGAGATAGAGATCGGCACGGCGCCGGTTCTCACCGCTTTGCAATCCGGGGAAGATCACATGCGAGACGGCGGGATGCCGTGCCAGGAAATTCGCGACCTTGATCGCGTTCTCATTGTGCTGGCGCAGCCGCAGCGGCAGCGTCTCCAGCCCCTGGATGAACTGGAATGCGTTCTGCGGCGCGATCGCGGCACCGAGATCGCGCAGCAGCTTGACACGCGCGCGCAGGATGTAAGCGATCGGACCGAGCGGCTTGGCGGCCTCGGTCCAGATCGCGCCGTGATAGGCATCGTCCGGCTGCGTCAGCAGCGGGAAACGCTCGGCATGCGCGGCCCAGTCAAAATTGCCGCCGTCGATGATCGCACCGCCGATCGAGGTGCCGTGGCCGCCGATATATTTCGTGGCGGAATAGACGACGATCGCCGCACTGTGGTCGAACGGACGCGCGACGAGCGGGACGGCCGTGTTGTCGAGAATGAGCGGCACGCCGAGTGAACGCCCGATATCCGCGACCTCCCGGATCGGGAACACGTTGAGCTTGGGGTTCGGCAAGGTCTCGGCAAAGTAGGCCCGGGTCTTGGCGTCGGTCGCACGGCGGAAATTCTCCGGATCGGCCGGATCGACAAAGCGAACCTCGATGCCGAATTGCTTCAGCGTCTGCGACAGCAGTGTCCAGGTGCCGCCGTAGAGGTCGGTCGACGAGACGATGTTGTCGCCGGCTTGCGCGATGTTGAAGATCGCATAGGCCGTCGCCGATTGGCCCGACGCCACGGCCAGCGCAGCAACGCCACCCTCGAGTGCAGCCAAGCGCTCCTCGAATGCGTCAGCCGTCGGGTTCTTGATCCTGGTGTAGATCTGCCCGATCGCTTCCAGGGCGAACAGCCGCGATGCGTGATCGGTGCTCTCGAGCTGGTAGGACGTCGTCTGATAGATCGGAACCGCCACGGCACCGGTCGCCGGGTCGGACCGGTACGAACCGCCATGCAAGGCGAGCGTCTCGACATTCTTGCTTTCGATCGGCATTTCCAAATCTCCTGAAATCCGTGGACAAGCATCAAAGGCAACGAATGATGCGCAGCAGCGTCCGCGGCTGTCGAGACATCGGAGAAAATAGCGATGAGCGTGCTGGCGGTGCATCTGATGGCGTCGCTAATTTTTCAGCCCATGCACCGATCGCGTAGCATTTGTTTCGCTGCCCCAGCGCGTGGCGGATCAGCGGCACGACCAGCCTCCGGCCGATCGATTTCGCAAATCGCCGCACGATGCCGGATACAAAGGTCATTCCCAACAGTGCGAGGACGTCGAACGAACCGATCTCTGCTGCGCCGGAACAGAGTCGGAGCACGATTTTGATCTTGCCTCGCCGAATAGAAAATAAAGCCGCGCAGGCGACGTGATAAATCACCTTGCAGTCCTCCACTGCCGGAATTGCGCGATGACCAGACCGAAGGAACTTCGCTTCAATGCGTTCAACATGATGGCGCCGAGCCACAACTGGGCCGGCCTGTGGTCGCATCCGCGCGACACGTCACTGAACTACAACACGCTCGACTACTGGGTGGACTACGCCAGGACGGCCGAACGCGGTCTGCTCGACGGCATTTTCCTGGCCGACGTCTTCGGCGTCTATGACGTCTTCGGCGATAGCCCCGAGACGGCGCTGCGCCATGCAGTTCAGCTGCCGAATGCCGAACCAACTCTGCTCGTCTCCGCCATGGCACACGTGACGAAACATCTCGGCTTCGGCATCACCTCCAACCTCACCTATGAACATCCCTACCAACTCGCCCGCCGCTTCTCGACGCTTGACCATCTTGCTGGCGGCCGGATCGGTTGGAACATCGTCACCGGCTATCTCGACAGCGGCGCCCGCGGCATGGGCCTTGCGGCCAACCGCGCGCATGACGACCGCTATGAGGCGGCCGAGGAGTTTCTCACGGCGAGCTACAAGCTGTGGGAAGGCAGCTGGGAGGACGGCGCGATCCGCCGCGACCGGGCCGCGCGCATCTTCACGGATCCGGCAAAGATCCATCCGGTGCGGCATCAGGGACGCCACTACCAGGTCGACGGCATCCACCTAGCCGAGCCGTCACCACAGCGCACACCGCTGTTGTATCAGGCAGGAACCTCAAAGCGCGGACGTGCCTTCGCGGCCAGGCACGCCGAGGCAATCTTCCTCAACGGCCAGACCAAGCCGATCCTGGCCCGCGCCGTGCGCGAGATCCGGGAGGCCGCCCGGGAATTCGGACGCGATCCCTACGACATCCGTCTGTTCGCCGGCGCGACCGTGATCGTTGCGCCGACGCGCGCCGAAGCCAACGACCTGCTCGAGGAGTACGCGGCGCATGTCGATCAGGCCGGCCAGCTTGCCCTGCTGTCGGGATGGACGGGCATCGACTTCTCGAACTATCGCCCCGACCAGGCGGTGCAATATGTCGAGAGCAACGCGATCCAGTCGATGGTCGAGAATTTCACGGTACGCAGCGACCGGCCGGTCAGGGTCGGCGACCTCGCCACCCTGAGCCGGGTTGGCGCACGCTCGCCGTTCGTGGTCGGCTCGCCCCAGGATGTGGCCGATGAGCTGATCGCCTGGGTCGATGAAACCGACGTGGACGGTTTTAACCTGTTCCGCCTGGTCGCGCCGGAATCGCTGACCTCATTCGTCGACCTGGTCGTCCCGGAACTGCAATCACGCGGCGTCTACAAGACGGCCTATCGCGAAGGCACGCTGCGTGAAAAGCTGTTTCCCGGCCGCGGCCCCTATCTTGACGCCACGCATCCCGGCGCCGGCTTCCGCCGCGCCCCGTCAACAGCGCGTGCTGAGGCCGCCGAATAGTCTGACTTGCGGACCCCATCGGTGATGGACGATCAGCCCGTCACCAGGTCGCGATATAGGTACCCTTGAAGCGCTTCTCGAGGAACGCTTTCACCTCGTCGGAACGATAAGCGTCGGCCAGCTGCTTGACCCAGGGCTTGTCCTTGTCCTCTTCACGCACGGCAAGGATGTTGACCCAGGGACCATCGGCCGCCTCACGCGCGATTGCATCGGTGGCGGGATTGAGCCCGGCCTGAACCGCATAGTTGTTGTTGATCGAGACCAGGTCGACGTCCTGCAATGACCGCGGCAGCTGCGCGGCATCGAGCTCGACGAAACGCAACTTCTTTGGATTGTCGGTGATGTCGGCGATCGTCGAAGCGACGTTATTCGGGTCCCTCAATTTGATCACGCCGTGCAGTGCCAGGATCATCAGGCCGCGCGCCCCGTTGGACGGATCGTTGGCGATCGCCACCCGTGCGCCATCCGGAAGATCGGCCAGCTTCTTGTACTTCAAGGTGTAGACGCCCTGCGGCGAGGCAATCGTGCTGGCGACCTTGACGATCTTCCAGCCGGTCTTGGAGAGCTGGTTCTTCAGGTAGGGCTCGTGCTGGAACGAATTAGCCTCGAGATCCCCGAGCGCGAGCGCCTGGTTCGGGATCACATAGTCGGTGAATTCGACCACCTTGATGTCGAGCCCGCGGCCGGCGGCCACCTTCTTCACGACATCAAGGATTTCGGCATGGGGTCCAGCCGTGACGCCGACGCGGACGGTCTCGGCCCTGGCCGCTCCGGTCAAAAGCACGACGACGGCAAGCGCGGTCATCAGGATACGCATCAATCTTTCCTCGGCATTTGAATCGGTGATTACCAGCTCGGCAACACCGCGCCCTTGAACTTGGTCAGGACGAATTCCTTGATCTCGGGCGAGTGGTAACTATCGACCAGGATCTTGACCCAAGGCTTGTCCTTGTCGGCGGAGCGAACCGCGATCAGATTGACATATGGCCCCTTCGGATCCTCGCGCAGGATCGGATCCTTGACCGGATCAAGGCCGGCCTGCGTCGCATAGTTCGTGTTGATGACCGCAGCATCGACGTCGTCGAGCGCGCGGGGCGCCTGGGCGGCATCGACCTCGATGAATTTCAGCTTCTTGGGATTGTCAGTGATGTCGATAACAGTCGGCTTGAATCCGACGTCGCTCTTCAGCTTGATTGCGCCCTTGTCGCGCAGCAGGAGCAGCGCGCGGCCGCCGTTGGTGGGATCGTTCGGGATCGAGACCTTGGCTCCGTCAGGGAGGTCCGTCCAGCTCTTGTGCTTGCGTGAATAGATGCCGATCGGGAAATTGACCGTCAGTCCCACCTGCTCGATCTTGTAGCCGCGATCGGCTTTCTGGTTGTCCAGATAAGGCTGGTTCTGAAAGGAATTGGCCTGGATGTCGCCGGCGTCGAGTGCGGCGTTGGGTACGACATAATCCGAGAACTCGATCAGCTGGAGATCAAGCCCGCTCTTGGCCGCGATCGGCTTCACCGCCTCGAGGATTTGCGCATGCGGCCCGGGCGTAACCCCGATCTTGATCGTTTCAGCCGCAACTCCGGTCGACCAGATCGCACCAATGCTCGTTAGCGCGAGAAAGGATCGAAACAACATCTTGGTCTCCGTGGAATAAGAATGACTATGGGATCAGCGATTGCGCAGGCGGCGATTGACGCGGCGCGCCAGATAGTCGCCGGCGGTCTGCACGGTCTGCACCAGCGCGATCAGGACGACGACGACCGCCAGCATCATTTCCGGCATGAAGCGCTGATAGCCGTAGCGAATGCCGAGATCGCCGAGACCTCCGCCGCCGACCGCCCCGACCATCGCAGAGTAGCCGAGCAGGCTGACCACCGCGAGCGTCAAGGCGAGCACCAGGCCCGGCAATGCCTCCGGGATCAGGACCTTGAACACGATCTGCAGCGGGCTCGCACCGAACGAGGATGCCGTCTCGATCAGGCCGGCGTCGACCTCGCGGATCGCCGCCTCCACCAGGCGGGCGATGAACGGCGTCGCCGCGATAGTGAGCGGCACGATTGCCGCACCCGAGCCGATCGAGGTGCCGGCGATCAGGCGCGTGAACGGAATGATCGCGACGACCAGGATGATGAACGGCGTCGAGCGCGCAGCATTGACGATCACGCCGAGAATGCCGTTGGCCGGCGGTGCGGCGAACAACTCGCCCTTGCGGCTGGTGGCCAGGAATATCCCGAGCGGCAGGCCCAACACGGTCGCAACCAGGGCTGCGACCGTGACCATGAACAGGCTCTCGCCGGTGGCCTGAACGATCAGGTTGATGAGTTCACGCGACATAGCCGAGACGCTCCACCGGGATTTCATGCTGAGAAAGATAGACCAGGGCTTGCCCGGCTGCGGCTTCGCCGCCGGGAATGCCCAGGATCACCGAGCCGACATGCTGGCCGCCGATCTCATCGATGCGGGCCGACAGCAGCGCCACGTCATGGGACAATTCCCGGGAGAGGCGCGCCACTACCGTGTCGCCGGCCTCAGTGCCGCGCACCTGCACGCGCAGAACCGCCTTGCCGCCGGCAACCGGCTGCGGCGAAATGCGGCTCGTCAGCGAGACCGGAACGCTGTCCCCGATCGCCTCCGACAGGAACGCCTGCGTGACCGGATGCCGGGGATGCGTGAAGATGTCGGCGACATGGCCGCGTTCGACGACATGGCCGCCGTCGATCACCGCGACCTCCTTGGCGAGTTGGCGGACAACCGACATTTCGTGGGTGATCAGCACGATGGTGACACCGAGCTCGCGATTAATGTTGGCCAGCAGGTCCAGAATCGCCCGTGTCGTCTGCGGATCGAGCGCCGAGGTCGCCTCGTCGGACAACAGCACGTTCGGCCGCGTCGCCAGCGCGCGCGCGATGCCGATGCGCTGCTTCTGGCCGCCGGACAGTTCGGAGGGATAACGGTCGTGTTTGTCGGCGATGCCGACAAGCGCAAGGAGTTCTTCCACCCGGACGGCAATGTCAGCCCTGGACCAGCCGGCGATTTCGAGCGGCAGCGCGATATTGTCTGCCGCCGTTCGCGACGACAGCAGGTTGAAATGCTGGAAGATCATGCCGATCGACCGCTGCGTCAGGCGCAGCTCACGGCCGGCGAGCGCGGAAATCTCACGGCCATCGACGACAACGCGACCGCTCGACGGCTTCTCAAGCCCGTTGATGAGGCGTACCAGGCTCGATTTGCCGGCGCCGGAACGGCCGATCACGCCGGTGATCGAGCCGCGCGGGATCGCAAAATCGATCGCCTGCAAGGCATGCACGCTCGGCTTGTCACGATAGGCCGGATAGACCTTCGAGACGCCCTCGAAGCGGATCATGGCATCGCTTGCGCCGGATGGGAGCGAGATCGACGGCAGCGGTGCGAAAGTCTGCACCGTCGTCAGAGATTGATGCACATTCATTCAGTCGGTCCAATTGGGAAATGGCTTCGGTCGCCGGGCACAGCCCGAACTCAATGACCAAAGAGCAGATAGCTGCGGTCGATGCCGCGGAGATCGCGCGTCTCGTCGGTCCAGCCGACCGCGCGGCGGTAACTGCCCAATGCGGCGGTCTCGCGTAGCGCGACTACGTCGGTCGGGCAAGGGGCATCCGCATGGGGCGCGACGTAAAGTGCGTCCTCGGGACAATAGAGTTCGCAGAGAAAGCAGGTCTGGCAATCGCTCTGGCGGGCGATCACCGGAATTCCATCCGTCTTGTCGAATACATTGGTCGGGCAGACATTCACGCAGATGTCGCAGGACGTGCAGCGTTCGGCGTCGATCACCTCGATCATTCCGCAGCCTCTGCGTAGCTGGCGTCGGCGTGCGGCCGGACCGCGGTCCAGACCTCGTCCAATCCGCCGCTCGTCACGTAATGGCGTTGCCGGTCGTCCTGATCGGGATAGTCGTCGCGGCGATGCATGCCGCGGCTTTCGTTACGCGCCAGCGCGCTGCGATACATCCAGCGCGACGTCGCCAGCATGGCCGCGCTCTCGCGGGCGCGCAGCAGATTATCCTCGTCTGCCGCGTCAGCCGCCGATGCATCGGCCCACGCCGCATCGAGCCGCGCCAGCGCGCCGTCGAGGCGCGAGGCGTGCCGGAAGTAGTTCAGCTCATACGGATAGACCTCGTCCTGAACCGCCTCCGCCAGCGCAGCCGGCTCGAACGCACGGCTCGATCGGTTTCGGAACGCAACGGTGCCGGCGGACGCCAGACGCCGTTGACGCGCAGGGCCAAGCTGCCCGGCATAGACCGCAGCGCCCCATCCGGCCCAGGTCCCCGACGACATCGCCCAGGCGGCATTGTGGCTGCCGCCGCCGGTGAAGCCGCCGCAGATCAATTCGCGCGTCGCCGCATCGCCGGCCGCGTAGAGCCCCGGCACGCTGGTGGCGCAGCTGTCGTCGACAATGCGAAGGCCGCCGGTGCCGCGCACGGTGCCTTCGAGCCGCAAGGTGACGGGAAAGCGTTCGCTGAAGGGATCGATGCCGGTGCGATCGAACGGCAAAAAGAAATTCGGCTGCGATGCCCGCATGTCACGCTGCACGTTGTCATCCGCCTTGTCGAGACGGGCATACACCGGCCCCTGCAGCAATGCACGGGCGATCGCCGACCGCCCGCCCTTGGATGCCGCACCGGGAACGACACTGCCGTCCTCGTAGCTGAAGGTTGCCCAGCCGTAGAACAGCGTCTTGGTCACCGATCCAAACGCCGGCGAGATCGCGTAAGCGTTGGAGAACTCCATACTGCTGAACTCGGCACCGACCTCCGCGGCCATCAGATAGCCGTCTCCGGTCAGCACGTTCGAGCCCAGCGTCTTGCTCAGGAAGGCGCAGCCGCCGGTCGCGATGACGACAGCCTTGGCGCGCACGGTCCAACGATCGTGCTTCTGCCGGCGAACGCCGGTGGCGCCTGCAACCGCGCCGTCGTCGTCGACCAACAGCTCGAGCGCGGGGCTATGATCCAGAATGGTGACGCCGGCCTGCTTGGTGCGCTTGCGCATCAGGCGCATGTATTCCGGGCCTTGCAACGAATTGCGCTGCGATTTGCCGCTGTCGTCGACCGGGTAAGGGTAACCCCAGGCCGCCAATCGATTGCCGTCCTGATAGGTCTGATCGAGCACGCGCGCCATCCAGCGGCGATCCTGCAGATGTCCACCCAGCTTCTCGCGATTGGCCATGGCGGCTTCGCGCAACGCCGGATCGGGATCGACATACCAGACGCCGGTGCCGGCCGCCGCGGTGGCGCCTGACGTGCCGCAAAATCCCTTGTCGGCGAGCACGACCCGCGCGCCGCGCGCCGCGGCGCTCACCGCAGCCCACGTGCCCGCCGGCCCGCCGCCGATCACCAGGACGTCAGCGTCGAACTCAACCGAGCCGCCTGGTGCGGGTCGTTGTTCGGCGCGTCGACCGTTGGTTGTCATCGTCCAGATTCTCCAAACGGCTCCGATCGCTTGCGATGCGCCGCAGCAACATCGTTACGCGCGCGGGCGCCTTTGGCAATTTCAGATATTTGCGTGGACTTGGACGAAGCTTCCCCTGCCGCAGCCAAGGGAAGAATAATCATGCACCGGCGCGGAGGACGTTTCGTTCAACGCCGAAGCAGAACTCGAGCTTTGTCCGCGAACCGCGCAGTGGAGGCGGATATTTCTTTTTGCATGCACGCTCCGACCGTTCGTTTCCTTGTGGCGCGACAAGCGATATTTCGAAAACCAACTCATTTCACTGCGTGGCAGCCATGTCCCATCGTCAGCTTCATCTCAATGTCAATCTGCTGCACTCCGGCGTCTATGCGTCGGCCTGGCGGCTGCCCGAAAGCGATCCGCGCGCCTGTTTCGATGTCGGCCATTACGTGCGCGTTGCAGAGATCGCCGAGCGCGGCAAGCTCGATGCGATCTTTCTCGCCGATACCCCGGCGATCACCGACCGCATCGACTATCGATCATTCATGTCGATGGAACCGACGATCGTATTGGCTTCGGTCGCCGCTGCGACGAGCCATGTCGGGCTGATCGCGACTGCCTCGACCACCTATAACGAGCCCTACAACATCGCGCGCCGCTTCGCGACCCTGGATCTCGCGAGCGGCGGCCGCGTCGGCTGGAACGCGGTGACCACGGCGGACGCAGCCGCCAGCCGCAATTTCGGCCTCAACAACGTGCTCGAGCACAAGGCCCGCTACGAACGCGCCAAGGAGTTCGCCGAGGTTGTCCATGCGCTGTGGGACAGCTGGGAGGACGATGCCTTTGTCGGCGACAAGACGAGCGCCCGGTTTGTCGATACGTCGAAGGTTCATCCGATCACGCATCGCGGCGCTCATTACTCCGTGGCCGGTCCGCTCAATGTGCCCCGCTCGCCGCAGGGCCGACCGGTGACCGTTCAGGCCGGCGGCTCGAGCGACGGCCGCGACCTTGCCGCGGCGCAGGCCGAAGCCGTATTCACGCTGGCGCAGACGATCGAGGAAGGCGTCGCCTATGCGCGCGATCTGCGCGCTCGCGCCGCAGCTTACGGCCGCGCCGGCGACTCCATCGTTATCCTGCCGGGCCTTGCTACCGTCATCGGCAGCACCGAAGCCGAGGCGAAGCGACGGCAGGATGAGCTGTGGGAGCTGGTTCCGATCGAGTATAGCCTTGCCCGCCTCGCCGGCACATTGCAGGTCGATGCTGCAATCCTCGAACTCGACAAGCCGCTGCCAGATCCGCTGCCGCTGCCGGCCAACGCCAACCACACCATGTTTCAGGGCACCGTGAACCTTGCGCGCCGCGGCAACCTCACGGTCCGACAGTTGCTGCGAGCACTCGGCGGCGGGGTCGGACACCGCATCATCGTCGGTACGCCGGAGCAGATCGCCGACGATATCGAAGCCTGGTTTGCGGCTGGCGCCGCCGACGGCTTCAATCTGATGCCGGACGTGCTGCCGACGGGATTGGAGGTCTTCGTCGACAACGTGGTGCCGATCCTGCAGCAACGCGGCCTGTTCCGAACGGATTATGCCGGCACCACCTTGCGTGAGCATTTCGGATTACCGCGGCCGACGAGCCGCTATGCGCGGCGGATCGAGGCCGCGGCAACCGCGTGACGCAGTTACCGTGAGCCTGCCAGCAGCGCCGGAGCGTTACCCGCGACAGCCGGTGATGCGGCGCGAACGCGCGGGATGATCTCTTTCGCAAAGCGCTCCATCTCGGCCTCGAAGGGCTGGAATTGCAGCATGAACAATTCGATGCCGGCGGCATGGAATGCCCCGATCCGGGCCGCGACCTCGTCATAGCTGCCGACCAGCCCTGCAGCGGTGCCGCCGTTGCTGCCGACCCGTTCCGACTTCTGCAAGGTCTGCATCATCACGACCTTCGGATCGGTGTTCTGACGCTGGATCGCCTTCACCGGCGCATCCTTTCGCGACAACTCAAGCAACCGCTCATAGGCAGCCTGGGCCTCGTCCTGCGTCTTGCGCGCGACGACGAAGGCGGAGAGGCCAGAACGCAGCGGCACCGAGGCCCGCGGCCGCGCGGCGACATCGGCAATCAGGCCGGCCACATCCTCGAGCGGTTGCCCGTTGATGAACCAGACGTCGCCATGGTCGGCAACCAGCGCCCGCGCCGGCCCCGACTCGCCGCCGACATAGATCAACGGCCGAAGCCGATAGCGGCTCGTGGGCCGCAACAGATAGTCGCTGATGTCGAAATGCTCGCCCTTGTAGGTCAGCCGTTCGCCTTGCATCAGGCGCGAGACGATCGTGATCCACTCCCGGCCATAAGCGTAACGGGCGTCGTGCTCGGCAAGGCCGATGCCGGCCTTGTCGAGCTCGGGCCGGTTCCAGGCGTTGACCAGATTGATCGCAAAGCGTCCGCGGCTGATGTTCTCGATCCCGAGCGCAAGCTTGGCGAGAACTACCGGGTGATAGAGATACGGCTTGATGGCCGCGATGATCTCGATGCGGCTCGTTAATGCCGCAACGCCGGCCGCCGCGCTCCAGGCTTCGAGCTGATCGAAATCCTCCTGATGCGGATTGATCGTGTGCTGCGCGATCAGCGTGGAATCGTAGCCCAGCGCTTCTGCGGCAAGCACGAGATCGCGATTGCGCTCCCACGATGCGTCATACGGCTCCTCCGGATCCTGATAGGCGGCGCGCGAACCATGGACCAGCGCCCAGATGCCAAAGCGAAGCGGTCGTGCCGACATGCCGTTTCTCCGATTTCCCTGACGTTACGCCGTCATCTTTTCTGAGAAGCACGACGGCAGATCAAGCAGCCACGTATCAAAAGATTTTCCTTGCCGCCGCACGCGCGCGCATGAAGCAGAACAACTCTGGACGCAACGACAATTGGAATACCGCTCTATTTCGGTTCGGCACAAATCGTGGGACAGTTTGCGAAGCATGAACTGCGCGCTCCTTCGATCGACGATGCACCGTCGCTCGAGAGAACGAGGAACCATGTCGCGCAAGATCAATGTCACCGACCATCTTGCACGGCTCGATCAAGAACCGACCAATCAACCAACGCCATTCGGATGACATCCATGAACAAGCCTGTATCCGCCACTTCGCTGGAGTCCTCCGACCGTCTCGGCAATCACGCGCCCGATATCGACGCGCTGCTCGGCCGCATCGCCGAAGGGGCCAGCGACCGCGAACGCGAGCGCGTGCTGCCGTTCGCGGAGATCGACCTCATTCGCAAGGCCCGCCTTGGCGCTCTGCGGCTTCCGCTTGAGGTCGGCGGCGCCGGCCTGTCGATCCGCGCCCTGTTCGAGATCGTCATCCGCCTCGGCGAGGCCGACGCAAATGTCGCACATATCCTGCGCAACCATTTCAGCGTCGTCGAACGCCTGGTGCGCCGTCCGAAGGACGAGCAGCACAGACAGTGGCAGAAGGCGGTCGCCGACGGCGCGATCATCGGGCTCGCCGCCACCGAACTCGACACGCCGAAGGTCGGCAACGTCACGCCGAACACGACACTCAGCGCGGACGGCGACGACTACCTGCTCAACGGCACCAAATACTACAGCACCGGCACGCTGTATTCGGACTACGTCCTCGTCCGCACCGCTGACACAACAGCAACCAACGCCGCCGCGCTCATTCCGGTCACTCGCGAAGGCATCGAGCTGATCGACGACTGGGACGGCCTCGGGCAGCGGCTGACAGCGACCGGCACCACGCATTTCCGCAATGTGCGCGTCAAGCGCCAGGAGGTGGTGTTCGATGCACCGGATACCGGCTACGGCATTCCCTACTCCAACACGTTTGCCCAGCTGTTCCTGACCGCGATCAATGCCGGCATCGCGCGCGCCGTGCTGCGGGACGCCACCGCCGTGGTGCGGGCTCGCAAGCGGACGTTCTACTATGCGCCGAGCGAAGTTCCGGTTGACGATCCGCTGCTGCAGCAGACCGTCGGCCAGATCGCGAGCGGCGCGTTCGCCGCCGAAACGGTCGTGCTCGCGGCAGCCGAAGCGCTCGATACCGCCACCAACGCCTTCGATACTGATGACGTGAACGCCGTCGATGCCGCGCACAAGGCCGCGCTGCTGTCGGCCAAGGCGAAGATCGTTGCGGATGAATTCGCGATCCGGAGCGGCAGCCTGCTGTTCGACGTCGGCGGCGCTTCCGCCACCAAGAAGGCGACCAATTTCGATCGCCACTGGCGCAACGCGCGCACGCTGGCGTCGCACAATCCGAACACCTTCAAGACGCGCTCGATCGGACAGTACGAGATCAGCGGCACGCCGCTCCCCGCCAAGGGCTTCTTCTAGCGAGGTCCAGTCCGGCGCGGCAAGAAGGAGAACCCCGATGAACAAGCCGGATATCCACCTTGTCGATGCCGATCACGAGATCGAGCGGCAGTTTCGCCTTGTCATGCGCCGCCTCCCAGGTGGCGTTTGCATCATCACTGCAGGACAGGGCGAAGACATCACCGGCATGACGGTCACCTCGCTGACATCGCTCAGTGCGAGCCCGCCCCGGCTGCTGGTCAGCATCAACCGGCAGGCATCGGCCTTCGCACCGATCGACCGCCACCGGCAGTATGGCGTCAACATCCTCGGCTCGGACCAGCAAGCCCTGGCCGAGCGCTTCAGCAATGGCCAGCTCAGAGGCCGGGAGCGCTTCGAAGGCACCGACTGGTCGTATGGAGCCTCCGGCGTGCCGCTGCTGCGGCGGTCGCTTGCCGTCGTCGAATGCCAGGTCGAGGAGATCATCGAGCGGCATTCCCATGGCATCATCGTCGGCCGCCTCTCCAGCATGGAGGTCTCGCATCGGCTGTCCGGGCTCACCTACTGGAACGGACGGTATGTCCAGATCGATCACGAAGCCGATCTCGATTTGTTGGCCGAAGTCAGCATTCCCTTGGCGCATGTCCGCTGAGACAGGGAAGGGCACACAGCATGAAGCGCGAAACGCCACCACCCTCGCCTACGGCGTTGGCCGGCGCGGTCGGCAGACGGCCGGGCCGCTGGCAGCTGGACCGCATCGTCGCTGAGTTGCGCACGTCCCGTGAGGAGACCCACAGCATCCGGCGCGACAGTGAGCCTCGCCGTGCGCCCTCGCGCGACGCGCTCGAGGTGATCCTCGACGGCCTCACCGAGGCGCTGTTTCCGCGTCACTACGGCCAATCTGACCTCGACGGCGAGAACATCGACTATTTCGTCGGCAACACGCTGAGCACGGCGCTGGATTCGCTCAGCGCGCAGATTCACCGCGGCGCATTGTTCGTCGGCGACGAGCTGGAGCCGGGCTTTGTCCACGAGGAGGCGATCGAACTGACCCGCGGCTTCGCCACCCAGCTGCCACAGGTCCGCGGGCTCCTGATCAACGATCTGCGGGCGGCGTTCGTTGGCGACCCGGCGGCGCGGAATTTTCCGGAGATCTTGATCGGCTATCCCGGAATGACTGCCATCATCCACCATCACCTTGCTCACCTGCTCTACCAGATCGGCGCTCGGCTGGTGGCCCGCCTGATGTCAGAGATCGCCCACACCAGGACCGGCATCGATATTCATCCCGGCGCCCGGATCGGCTCCGGTTTCTTCATCGATCACGGCACCGGCGTCGTGATTGGCGAGACCGCCATCATCGGCAATAACGTCCGGGTCTATCAGGCGGTCACGCTGGGCGCGCGGCACTTCCCGACCGACGACGAGGGCCTTGTGATCAAGGGCGACGCGCGTCACCCGATCGTCGAGGACGACGTCGTGATCTATGCCGGCGCAACCATTCTTGGCCGGATCACGATCGGCCGTGGATCGACCATCGGCGGCAATGTCTGGCTGACCAAGGACGTGCCGCCGAACAGCATTGTAACGCAGGCCACCGCACGAAACAGTTCGAGCGGCGGCTGAACCACCGTCCCACAAATAGCAAGTAGCAGAACCTGCGAGCCCGACATGAGCAAGCGACAGCTTTCCCTCAACCTCTTCATCTATCCCGGCGGCCATCACGAGGCGGCATGGCGCTACAAGGGGTCCGCCGCGGATCGAATCCTCGACGTGACCTACTATCAAGAGCTGGCGCAGCGCGCCGAGGCGCAGAAGTTCGACGCGATCTTCTTCGCCGACGGACCCGCGCTCGCCGACAACGTTCGCTATGCGCAGCGTTTCCGTTTCGAGCCGATCACTTGGCTGGCCGCGATTGCCGTCGCCACCAAACGCATCGGCCTGATCGCAACCGCATCGACCACCTACACCGAACCCTACAATCTTGCCCGCCTGTTCGCCTCACTCGATCATCTCAGCGGCGGCCGCGCCGGCTGGAACATCGTGACCACGAGCAACGCGCTGGCGGCGCAGAATTTTGGGCTGCCCGAACACCCGCCCCATCACGAACGTTACGAGCGGGCGCGGGAATATCTCGATGTCATCACGCGGCTGTGGGACAGCTGGGAAGACGACGCCGTGGTGAACGACCCCACGTCCGGCATCTTCGCCGACACCGGAAAGATTCATGCGATCGATCATGTCGGAAAGCATTTCCGGGTGCGCGGCCCGCTCAACATCTCGCGGACGCCGCAAGGACGGCCGGTCTACGTCCAGGCGGGCTCGTCCGATGACGGACGCGCCTTTGCCGCGCGCTTTGCCGAGGCGATCTTCACGGCGCATCAGACGCTCGCGAGTGCCCAGGAGTTCTATGCCGACATCAAGCGGCAGGCGCGAGCCTTCGACCGCAGTCCCGATCAGGTCAAGATCCTGCCCGGTATCAGTCCCTTCATCGCCAGCACGCAGGCCGAGGCCGACCGGCTGCAGGACGAATTCAACGAGCTGATCCAACCGGAATACTCGTTGACCCAGCTTCGCCAGATGATCGGGCTCGACCTCTCCGGCTTCGACCTCGACGGCCCCTTCCCGCGCCATCTGATCGACACCGGCAGCGCCCGCGGAGTGGCGAGCCGCTTCAAGCTCGTGGTCGACATCGTCGATCGCGAGAAGCCGACCATTCGCCAGCTCGTGCAGCGGCTGGCCGGTGCGCGCGGCCACTGGGTGATCGCCGGGCCGCCGGAGAAGATCGCCGACAACATCCAGACCTGGTTCGAGAACGGTGCCGCCGACGGCTTCAACGTGATGCCGCCCTGGCTACCCGGCGGCTTCGATATCTTCGCCGAGCAGGTGGTGCCGATCCTGCGCAAGCGCGGCCTGTTCCGCGAAGAGTACACCGGCGCGACGCTGCGCGATCATTACGGCCTGAGCAGGCCGGAGAGCCTGTTCTCGGGATCGATCAAAGCGATCGCGTGATCGCCTGACGATGCGAGGTGCGGCCGGCTCATGTCGGCCGCAATCGATGCTTGCTCCAGCACTCAAGGATTTGACGATTGCAATGAAGACGATGCGTTCCCTGTTCCGTTCGGTCGTTCTGCTTTTCGGCGCCCTCACCAGCGGCGCCCTGCACGCGGAGACACCAGCCAAAGCCGATCTGAAAGTCGGCTTCGTGCCGGGTCCCTACATCGATGAGTTCAAGGTTGGCGTCGCGCCGGAGCTGGAGAAGAAGGGGTACCGTATCCGCTATCTCGAGTTCTCGACCGGGTTGGAAGCCAACAATGCCGTGTTCAAGGGCGAGATCGACGCCAATGTCATGCAGCACACCATCTTCCTGAACTCGTACAATGAGCGGCAGCAGACCGACCTCGTGGGTATTGTCCACGTGCCGACGCCACCGATGGGGCTCTATTCGAAGAGGCACGTGGCGGGCTCGCCGATCAAGCCCGGCTCGACCGTGGCCGTGCCCAACGATCCCGTCAATCTGCAGCGCGCGCTCTGGATCCTGCGCGATCTCGGGCTCGTCGAGATTCGCGACTCCAAGCCGGTCGATGTCAGCGAACTCGACGTGATCAAGAACCCGGGCGGCATCAAGATCGTGCCACTGGAGGCGGCCCAAGCACCGCGTGCGCTCGACGATGTTGACTTCGCCGCCATCCAGGGCAATTTCGCGATCTACAGCGGACTGAAACTGACCAATGCGTTCGCCCTGGAGAAAATGACGACGCCGTACATCAATGTGGTCGCAGTGAAAAAGGCCAACGCGGATACTCCGTGGGCACGGGACATCGTTGCCGGCTACAAATCGCAGACCTTCAAGTCCGCGATCCTGTCGGATCGGTTATATGACGGATTTACCCTGCCGGATTACCTGAAATGACAACCTGACGGTAGTCCCGCCTGCGAGCGTTAGACCCAGCCGCCATCGACGATGTAGTTCTGGTTGGTGCAGGCGCCGCTGTCGTCGGCGGCAAAGAACAGCACGACGCGGGCGATGTCGTCAGGCACGAGCTTGCGCTTGAGGCATTGCCGCTGCATCAGCTCGGCCACGCCTTCGGGCGTCAACCAGTTGTCCTGCTGCCGTTGGGTCATGATCCATCCGGGCAGAATGGAATTGACCCGCACGTTGCTCGGACCGAGATCGCGGGCGAGCGCGCGGGTGAGACCCTGAACCGCCGACTTCGCTGTCGTGTAGCAGGGCATGTTGCCCTGGCCGATCACCCAGCTCACCGAGCCGATATTGACGATCGAACCGCCGCCTGCCTGTTTCATATCGGGTGCAACGGCCTGGGCGCTGAAGAACTGATGTTTCAGATTGGTGGCGAACCGCTCATCCCAATATTCCGGCGTGACATCCTCGATCGCGTGCCGGTCGTCGCGGGCCGCATTGTTGACCAGAATGGTGATCGGCCCGAGCGCTTCGCGGATGCCGGCGACTGCGCGTCGCAGGGCGGCGATGTCGCGCAGATCGGCGTGCTCGAAATGTACGCGGGACTGCGCCGGCAGGCTGGCAAGCAGTTGCTTTGATGCCGCCTCGTCGATGTCGATGAATCCGACCCGCGCGCCCTGGCTGGTAAACTGGCGGACAATGGCCTCGCCGATGCCGGAGCCGCCACCGGTTACCAGGACGGTCCGGTCCTTGAGGCTTGGATAGATGGCACCCTGCATTGGCATTCTCTCGATTTGGCGCCTGAAGGGCGTCGGTTGCGTTGCTGCGGCTCAATCAAGGGCCGCAGCTCCCGAGATTCACTCGGTCGTCTCCATGTGGTTTCGATCAACGACCCGCAGCGTCCGCCGCACCATGCCGTCGACAATCGTCGCCGACTCGCTTGGACGCACGTATATCGCCGTGGACTTGAGCAGCCACGGCAACACCGCCTGCTCGAGCCGTTCCTCATAGGCACTGCGCATCATGTCGAACGCCTCCAGGCCGGGACCTGCGAGGATGACATGGTGCGGGCGCAGCACCGATATCGTCGTGGCGACCGCCTCGGCAAGCGCGTGGCCCGCCTGCCGGAATAATTGCTCGAGACGGGGATCGCCGGCACGTGCCCGCGCGCGCAACAGAGCCATCTGCGCCTCGGACGGCTGCTGCGACACCGCCGGCGGCAGGTCGAGAAAGGTGCGTGCGTCGCGATAGAGCGCATAGTCGGCGAGATGAGCCTCGATGCAGCCGCGCTGACCGCAGCGACATTGCGGACCGTTCGACCCCAACTTCACGTGGCCGATCTCGCTGCCCGCCCCAGCCCCCCAGCGCGCTTCACCGTCGACGACGATGCCCATGCCGATGCCGTGCCCGACCATGAGCGTCGCGGTGAGGCCCTGCGCCAGAGCCGGCTCGGCCGCCACGAGGGAGAGCGCGACCGCGACCGCATCGTTCGCCATCACAACCTCGACGCCGAACGCCTCGCGGATCGGCTTTGCCAGATCGACGTCGGTGATCGACAGCGCCGGGCTCCACAGGTGCCGGCCGGTGTCGGCGTCAACGATGCCCTGTAGCGCCATCCCGATTCCGAGCAGCCGATGTCGCGGCGTGGCGGTCGCGTCAAGCATGGCTTCGATCTGCGCGATCACGAGCTCGCACAACGCAGCTGCATCGAGCGCGCGCGTCGTGAGTTCAAGCCGCGATTGCGCCAGGGCAGAGCCGCTGTAATCCGCGATCAATGTCTCGATCAGATTCATGCGGAGCGAGACCGCAACGATGCGGCCGAACTCGGGGTTCAGGGTCAGCAAGACCGCCGGCCGGCCGCGGCGACGGCCGTTCAGGCCATCCGCATCCTCTTCGTCGGCATCGTCCGGCCACAACGTCGCCGCTTCTGTCTCGGCTTCGCAGAGCAGCTCTTCCGCCATCAGTTTCGACGTGATGGCCGAAATGGCCGGAAAGCTCAGCCCGGTGCTGCGTGCGAGCTCGACGCGCGGCAATGGCCCCTGACGTCGCAAGACTTCGACGAGCCGGCCGCGGTTCGATCCGCGCGCCAAGCTTGAAGCTCGTCTGAGCGGCTCGGACTGTTCATTCATATCGGCTTTTTTAATTCGCTTGCTGAAATTATTCAACTTGGACAACTCAGATATAGGTCAAAAGGCGGCTATAGTGGCAGCAAAACATCACTATCATACTATTCTCGCGTGAAGATGCGAGTGTGAACATCCTTGACTGGACATTCTGTCGCGCTAATTTATTAGTTACGTGAATAAAATAAGGCGTCAAAAGCGCCGGACGTGAAATCCCCTCACCGGGGGTATCGACAGGGAGGTGCATATGTATGTCTCAACGAAACGATTGATCGTGCCAGTATTGGCGGGCGCAGCCGTGTTCGCAATGGCAATGGGGACGGCGCAGGCCCAGCAGAAGAAGACCATCGCGCTGGTGACCAATGTCGCGGCCGACTTCTGGACCATCGCAGGCCGCGGGCTTGAGAAGGCGCAGAAAGAACACCCGGAATACAATATCGAACTGATCGTCACCAATGAGGGGACGGCGGCCGGCCAGCGCCGCGAGTTGGACGACCTGCTGGTGCGCGGCGTCGCCGGCATCTCGATTTCGGTCGACGATGCGCCGCATGCAACCGAAGAACTCAACAAGGTTGCGGCCAAGACCGTGCTGATCACGACGGATAGCGACGCACCGCAGAGCAATCGCCTCGCCTATATCGGCACCGACAACGTCGCAGCCGGGCGTCAGGCCGGCGAGGAGATCAAGAAAGCGCTGCCGAACGGCGGCAAGATCGCGCTGTTCGTCGGAACGATGGACGCCGACAACGCCCGCGAGCGCGTGCAGGGCATCAAGGAAGCAATCGCGGGCACCAAGGTCGAGCTGGTCGACGTGTTCACCGATCAGGTCGACTTCGCCAAGGCCAAGGCGAACATGGAGAACGTGCTCGTCAAATACCCCGACATCGCCCTGCTGTCCGGCCTCTGGAGCTATGAGACCCCGCTGATCTATGACGCGGTGAAGGCCGCGGGAAAAGCCGGCAAGGTGAAGATCGTCGGCTTCGACGAGGACCAGCGCACGCTGCGCGGCATTTCCGACGGAACGATCGAATCGACGGTCGTGCAGCAGCCCTACGAGTTCGGCTATCTCTCCGCCACCAACATCATCAAGACGCTGAACGGCGACAAGTCCTGGATTCCGAAGGACAGCAAGCTGATCGTACCGACCAAGGTGATCAGCAAGACCAACGTCGCCGAGTTCGCCGGACAGATGAAGGAACTGCTGAAGAAGTAACTTCAGTCGGCGTCACCGCCCGGCCGCTACAGGCGGCCGGGCGGTGTGCAGGAGGACATGCCGAATGGCGGAAACGCTGCTCGAACTCAGCGGAATCAGCAAGACCTATCCCGGCGTGCGGGCGCTCGACGACGTCAATCTGCGCGTCTGCCGTGGCGAGGTGCTTGGCCTGATCGGCGAGAACGGCGCCGGCAAATCGACGCTGATGCGCGTGCTCGCCGGCGTGATCGAACCGAGCGCGGGTGTGATCCGGATCGGTGGCAACGAGCACGCCCGGATGACGGTGACGGAGGCCACGCAATGCGGCATCGCCTTCGTACACCAGGAACTGAATTTGTTCGAGAATCTCGACGTCGCCGCGAATGTCTTCATCGGACGCGAGAAGCTGGCCGGCGGCCCGTTGAAGCTGGTGGACAATGCGGAGATGCGCGCCCGTGTGATGCCGCTGCTGGAACGGCTGGGTGCCGATTTCACGCCGACCACGCTGGTCGACAATCTGTCGATCGCGGAACGTCAGATGGTCGAGATCGCCAAGGCGCTCTCGATCGACGCCCGCGTGATCATCATGGACGAGCCGACCTCCAGCCTGACGATTTCGGAGACGGAACGGCTGCTGGAGGTGATTGCCGACCTGAAGGCGCACGGCATCTCGGTGATCTACATCTCTCACCGGCTCGGCGAGATCATGAGCTGCGCTGATCGCGTTGTGGTGTTGCGCGACGGGCGCACGGTGGGCGAGTTGGCGCGGGACGAGCTAAGCCATGCGGCCATGATCCGGCTGATGATCGGCCGCGACCTGAAGGCGCTGTATACGCCGCCGATGCGCGCGCCGGAGCCGGGCGGCTGCGATATTACCGGCGTTGTCACGTCGGCCTTTCCCGACCGGCAGATCAACCTGTCCGTACGGCGCGGCGAGATCCTTGGTCTCGCCGGGCTCGTCGGCGCCGGCCGCACCTCCCTTGCCCGCGCGGTGTTCGGCGTTGACCCGCTGCTCGGTGGCGAGATCAGGATCGACAACACGCCGGTCGGCGTCGCCTCGCCACGGGACGCGATCAGGCAAGGGATCTACCTGGTGCCGGAGGACCGCAAGAAATCCGGGCTGGTGCTGGAACTGCCGATCCGGGAGAACGTGACGCTGGCGAGCCTGCTGGATCACGCGCGGATGTGGCTGGTCAACAGCGCCGCCGAGCGCAAGATCGCGAAAGACCAGGCCAGGCGCCTGTCCATCAAGGCGCCGAGCGTCGACATCGAAGCGGTGACGCTCTCCGGCGGCAACCAGCAAAAGGTGGTGCTGGGCAAGTGGCTCTCGATGCAGCCGCGCGTGATGTTCTTCGACGAGCCGACCCGGGGCATCGACGTCGGCGCCAAGAGCGAGATCTACGCGCTGATGCGCAGCCTCGCCGACCAGGGCGTCGCGATCGTGATGATCTCCTCGGATATGGAGGAAGTGATCGGCGTCTCCGACCGGGTGGCGGTGATGCACGAAGGCAGCGTCAGCGGCGTGCTCGAGCGCGACCAGTTCAGCGAATACAATGTGTTGAGGCTGGCGGTCGGCCACGCGCTCGAAACCATGGAGACCGCCGCGCCATGATGAAGAAGGAACTCGGACTGTTCTTGCTGCTCGCAGTGATCTCCGCCATCACGGGCGCGATCAATCCTGCCTTCCTGTCGTTCGTGAACCTGCTGAACATGGCCAATCTGATCGGCTTGTTCGGGGTGTTCGCGCTGGGAGAAGGACTGGTCATCATCACCGGAGGCATCGATCTCTCGCTCGGCTCGATGTTCGCGCTACTTGGCGTCGTCTTCATCGATCTGTTGACGACGTATCAGGTCCCCTGGCCACTCGCGCTGTTGCTGGTGCTGATGGGCGGCCTTGCGCTCGGCGGCATCCAGGGCTTCCTGATCACGCGGCTGAAGATGCAGCCCTTCATCGTGACGCTGTGCGGGTTGCTGATCTATCGCGGCGCCGCGCGCTACTACACCAGCGATTCGACGCGCGGCTTCGGCTACGGTGACGAGGCCAGCACGCTGAGCAACATCGCATCCGGCAATATCGGCGGCATTCCGAACACCTTCATCTTCCTGATCATCCTTGCGCTGGTCCTCGGCGTGCTGCTGCATCGCTCGGTCTACGGGCGCTGGCTCTACGCCGTGGGCAAGAACGAGGAAGCGGCGCGCTTTTCCGGCATCAACACCAATCTCGTGATCGCAACCGCCTATGTCATCAGCGGCGGCCTTGCCGGCGTTTCGACCGTGATGTTCGTCTTCTATACCAACTCGGTCTCTCCGAGTTCTTTCGGCAACTTCTACGAACTCTACGCAATTGCGGCGGCCGTCCTCGGCGGCTGCAGCCTGCGCGGCGGCGAAGGCTCCATTCTCGGCATCGTCTTGGGGACAGCGTTGCTGCAGGTACTGCAGAATCTCGTGAACATCCTGGGCATTCCCAATTCGCTGAACTTCGCGGTGATGGGGACCGTGATCCTGATCGGCGTGCTGGCGGATCAGCAATTGCAGGCCCGGCGGCGGCGCAAGGCGGCGCTGGCCAGCCTGGCCCGCACGGCGCCAAAATCGAAGGACAGCACAATTCTGCAAAGCGCGGCGCTGCCGACGCGCGCGGGCGATCAGGCATGACAACGCGATAAGGAACGGCGCAACCGGGAATATGGTCGCGGCCAGCCGGGTAGAGGAGCAAGGGGAGAAACTCAGATGCGCAAGATGGATGAAGCATACGCTGCGCACGCGTTTTCTATCTCAAGTTGACGGATCGGTTCACTGAAAGGGGCACGTTCCAGGCTGAAGGGCTTTGGGCGGGACGTGACAGAAAATGGGACAAAGCCGGGGACGCTGGGAGTGCAGAAGATGTTGCATAGGTCTTTAAACACCGCGCGGGCATGCGGCGTGGGGATCGCTTTGTTATCGCTGTTCGGCAGCGGCGCGCATGCGGCCGATCTGCTAACAAAAGCTCCGCCTGTACCTTATACGGAGACCGATGATTTCTGGACGAGACCGTATCTGTTCGGCGATCTCGGCAGGACGCAGCTGAAGGAGCGGGGCATCTCGCTGGCCCTGACGCTGGGCGACGAAGCCGTCACCAATTTGTCGGGCGGCAACAGGAACACCGGCGCCAACGCCGGGCAGTTGTTCTTTCAAGCCAAGTTCGACATGGCGAAGCTTGCCGGCATCCAAGGCGGTACGGTTGGCCTCACGCTGGTCGACCGCTTTGGCCGCAACCTGAATGACGAGGCAGGCATCCCGGCCCTGCAGTTGACCAACGAAGTGTTCGGCCGCGGCAATATTCTGCGCCTGACCGAACTCTACTACTCACAGAAGCTGTTCGATGATCGCCTCGAACTCAAGGGCGGCCGTCTTCCAGTCGGCTCCGACTTCTTCTTCGGCCTGTGCGAGTTCATCAACCTGACCTTCTGCGGCGGCCAGCCCGGCAACATCCAGGGTGGCTACATCTATAACTGGCCGGTGAGCCAGTGGGCTGGTGTCGCACACTACAACTTCACCAAGGAATGGCAGCTGTCGGTCGGCGTCTACGACGCCAACCCGAACTATCTGACGACCTCGGACTCCGCGACTTACTTCCTGCCGGGCGTCCCGGGCTCGAGCCGCGCTTCCGGCGTACTGGTGCCGGTCGAGGTAGTCTGGGCGCCGAGCGGTCCTTTGAACGGGACCTGGAGGTTTGGCGGCTGGTATGACAGCGCGTCGACGATCGACGGCGGCCTTCCGGGTATCATCGCAATCGCCCCCGGCATCGGCGGCGTCTCGGACCAGAATCTGGGCGATCAACGCGGCCGCTATGGCGTCTATGAGTCGATCCTGCAGCGGCTGACCGTTGAGGGTGCAAAGGCACAGGGTTGGTACATGTTCCTCAATACGACCGTCGCCGATCACCGGACGTCGTATCAGGACTATCAGGTCGCCCTGGGCTTCAGGCACACCGGAACGTTCTCCTGGCGCCCCGAAGACGAAGTCGGTTTCGCGGTGGGTACGACCCACGTGAACTCGGCCGCGCTCACCCTGAATGCGGGCGGAAACGAAGTTCCGATCGAAGCCTGGTACGGATGGCAGGCGACCGGCTGGATGAACCTCAAGTTCGACGCCCAGTACGTGATCAATCCCGGCGGGCGCGGCTACAATGCCGCCGGCATCAAGACCGAGAATGCCTGGGTCCTTGGTCTGCGCACGCTGGTGCACTTCTGAGCCGGAGGGGGTTGCCAGCATGCCTGAGCGAGGCCAGCCATGGTAACCCCTCACGATGCCGGGCTGGCGGTCCTGGAGTTGAAGGGCATTGGCAAGGAGTTCGGCGCCATTCGCGCGTTGCATGGCGTCGACCTGCGCATTTCTCCCGGCGAGGTGGTCGGCCTGATGGGAGACAACGGCGCCGGCAAGTCCACGCTCGTCAAGATCATCGCCGGCAACTTCCCGCCAAGTCACGGCGAGATCCGCTTTGACGGCAAGCCGGTTCATTTCGGCCGTCCGATCGATGCCCGCGCGGTCGGCATAGAGGTGGTCTATCAGGATCTCGCGCTCGCCGACAATCTCACGGCAGCGGCCAATGTCTTCCTCGGCCGTGAACTCAAGCGCAAGCTTGGACCGTTCGCCTTGCTCGATCACAAGGCAATGGCGGCGCGCGCGCTGGAGCTGTTCGGCGAGTTGCGCTCGGAAACCCGGCCGCACGATCTCGTCAAGCAGATGTCGGGCGGCCAACGTCAGGCGGTCGCGATCGCACGGACGCGGCTCTCCAACGCCAAGCTCGTGATGATGGACGAGCCGACGGCCGCGATCTCGGTCCGCCAGGTCGAGCAGGTCCTGAGCCTGATCCATCGCCTGAAGGAACAGGGCGTCGCGGTCATGCTGATCTCGCACCGCATGCCGGACGTGTTCGCGGTCTGCGACCGCGTCGTCGTCATGCGTCGCGGCGAGAAGCGTGCCGACAAGGCGATCGGCGACACCAGCCCCGAGGAAGTCACCTCCCTCATCACGGGAGCGAAGGAGGCTGCGTGATGGCCACGCCCTTGGACTCTCCTCTCACCTTCTCCAATGTCGGCAGGGACAAATGGTGGCGGAGCGGCTTCTTTGCCTCGCAGACCGGCTACGTCCTGCTGGCGCTGGTGGCGCTGTTCGTGGTGATGAACTTCGCCAGCCCCTACTTCCTGACCGAAGGCAATATGCAGAATGTGGCGAAGAACTTTTCCTTCATCGCCATTGCCACGCTCGGCGTGACCTTCGTCATTATCACCGGCGGCATCGATCTTTCGGTCGGCTCGGTGATGTGCTTTTCCGCGATGATCACCTCGATGGTCATGACGCACATTTCGACACCTGGCATGCCTGGAGCGGACTGGTTTGTGCATTTGGCCCCTGACGACAAGACCGTGATCGCCAATATGCCCGGCTTGATCCTGCTCGTCTCGGTCCTGGCCGGGCTCGGTGTTGCGCTGGTGGTTGGCCTCGTCAACGGCTTCTGCATCGCGGTGCTTGGATTATCACCTTTCGTCACCACGCTCGGCATGCTCTCGATCGTGCGCGGCCTCGGCTACGTCGTCTCCAACGGCCGCGGCAGCTTTCCCAGCGGCCCCGAAGCCAATTATCTCTACACGCTGACATCGGGCGTTGTGTTCGGCATGCCGGCACCGTTCATCTACCTCGTGGTTCTCGCGGTCGTGATGGCGGTCGTGCTGCATCACACCGGCTTCGGCCGCCACGTCTTTGCCGTCGGCGGCAATGAGAAGGCGGCTGCCCTGACCGGCATTCCGGTCGTACGGGTGAAGATCGAGATCTATGTGATCTGCGCGCTCGCGGCAGGTCTGCAGGGCATCATCATCTCCGGCTGGTTGGGATCGGCGCCGGCAAACATGGCGACGTCCTACGAGCTCAACGTGATTGCAGCCGCCGTGATCGGCGGCGCCAATCTCGCCGGCGGCGCCGGCGGTCCGCTCGGAGCCATCGTCGGCTGCGTGCTGCTCGAGGTTATCCGCAACGGCCTCGTGCTCGCGCAGGTCAACTCCTATTGGCAGCAGACCCTGGTGGGCGTGATCATCATCGCGGCAGTGCTGGTCGATCGCCTCCGCTCGCGCATGGCCTGAAGAGTTCGCTCCGGAGGATCATGAACATCCGCCTGTCCGCCTCCGGGAGCCGCTGATTTCAACGGATGGGCACAAGAAAATGTGGAGGGAAGCAATGAGGAAGACACTTCTTGCCGCCGCGGTCTTCGCCATGATGGCGACGCCCGGCTTTGCCCAGAGCTATAAATTCGTGATCGTACCCAAGGCGATGAACAATCCGTTCTTCGACTTTGCGCGCGACGGCTGTCAGAAGCGTGCCAAGGAGCTCGGCAACATCGAATGCATCTACAAGGGCCCCGTCGAGCACGAGCCGGCGACGCAAGCCCAGATCATCCAGGATTTCATCACCCAGAAGGTGGACGGCCTCGCCATCTCGGTCGCCGATGTCGCGGCGATGACCAAGTCGATCGAGGCCGCCACGGCTGCCGGCATTCCTGTCATCACGTTCGACTCGGACGCGCCTGGTTCGAAGCGGATCGGCTATATCGGCACCGACAACAAGGAGTTCGGCGTCGCGCTCGGCAAGCAATTGCTGAAACTCCGGCCCGATGGCGGCAAATACGCGATGATCTCCGGCGGGCCGGGTGCCGAGAACCTGGCCGAGCGCGTCGATGGCGTCCGTGAAGCACTGAAGGGCTCCAAGTGGACCGAAGTCGGGGGATCGCCGACATTCTGCAACGACGACCCCGCGCTGGGCGTCCAGCAGATGACCGATCTGCGCACCGCGATCCCCGATCTTGCGGCGATCATTCCGGTCGGCGGCTGGCCGATGTTTGCCCCGGAAGGCTTCAAAGCGTTCGCCAGCAAAAGCAAGAAGGACATCGACGCCGGCAAGTTCACGCTCGTCGTCGCCGACACCCTCAAGATGCAGCTCGAGCTTCTGAAGGAGGGTTACGCCAATGCGCTGATCGGCCAGCGGCCGTTCGAAATGGGCGAGAAAGCGATGGATACGCTGCTTGCCATCAAGAAAGGTCAGAAGGTGCCGGAGATCATCCACACCGGCCTCGACGTTGTGACAAAGGACAACGTCGCGGCGATGTTGAGGTAGGTACGCGGCATGCTCGACTACGGCCGCATCTGACGACGGCGATCGGCGATGAGCTGCTTGGCTTCGTCGATCGTCATCTCCCCGGCCCCGAGCACCTGATAGGCGCTGTCAGGATTTTGGCTGCGCTGATCGCGCTCGTCGCGCTTCTGATCGCGTTCCGGAGCAGGCGTCGAAGACCCTTCTCCGCCGCCATAGCCGAGAACCTCGACGATCACGATCGAGGGCTGGCCGCTGCCTTGCTGCGGCGGCGGAGCTGCCTGCTGTGTCGCGGCCGCAGTGTTCGATGCTGCAGTCAGCGCGCCGACCGGCGGCCCTTGCACGGTCGGAATTCCGCTCGACGTGCCCTGGACCTGAATGTTCGCGGCGTTGACGACTTGCAGCGCTGCCAGGTTGACGTTGCCCGAGACGCGAATGCCGGCTTCGCCCGCATCGATAGTGCCGAGCGGCGCGATCAGATCGACATTGCCGGGCGGCACCTCCGGGATCGGATTGAGCGTTGCGATACCGGCGCCGGTCGTGGGGACGCTGGGCGACAAGGTGACCCGTCCGTAATTGTCATAGACGCGCTTCGGCGGCGTATAGACTTGCGTCGTCTTGGAGCCGCGGCCGGCGTTGATGTCGCCCTCCGCCGACCAGGCAACGATGTTGCCGCCGAAGGTGGTCATGATGCGCGAGAGTCCGAGCAACAGGCTGCCTTTCGAGTAAGTCTCGATATCGCCCGCACCCTGCGTGATCAGGCCCGACGATGCTGGCGGCACCGCGCCCTCGACACCGAGCAGGATCCGGCCGCCGGGCGCGAGCAACTGAATATCGCCACCGGCGATCGTGCGGACACCCGCACCGCCGAACATCGTGATATCGCCCTGATAGGCGATGGGCGCCCCGGATGGATCATGGCCCGGGAACAATGCGGCGATCGCCTGACGGCCGCGCAGGTAGGAGTGGGCACGCGGACCGTTGGCATCGTTATATTCGCGGCCGCTCGCGCGCAGCTCGTCATAGTAGACTTGCCGCAGGAACACGGCCTGCTGCTCGGGCGGCAGCGACGCAAACCGTTCGCGCGCTTCCGTATCGGTGCCGCTGAAGCCGTAATGCGTCGAGAGCCAGTCGGCCAACTCCTTCTCGTAGGTCTTCACCACCTTGCCGGGCTGGTCGGCGAGCGGCACGCCTGTCTTCGCAAGATTGGCCGGGTCGATGTAAGGCAGCAGCGCATTGTAATTTGCCGCGTCCGCACCGGCCATCATCAGCACCGACGCACCGTGGCGGTTGTCGCCCGGGACGACTGCGCCGAGACTCGTCACCGCACCTTGATCTGCCTGGTAGATGTTGCGGGCCGCCGTGATCAGCAGCGTGCCTGGACCTGCGATCTGCTGGTTGGCGTAGATGATGTCGCGCCCTGCGGACACCACCGAGATATCGTTGTCGCCGGTGTGCAAGATCAGGTTGCTGGTCAGCGTCCCGTTGTATGGCAGATCCGGCGTGCCGATCGGGGTGCCGAGGCTGACGATGTCGCGCCCTGCCATCACCTGCGTCGGCTTTGCCGCGATGTACCAGGTGCCCGCCGGTTGCGGCGACCCGCCTGTGCCAGTGAAGACCTCGCCGCTCTTGAAGCCGACGATGTCGCCGGTCGCGGCATAGATCAGGATCGGGTCCGGATCGGCGGCATGCAGATTGCTCGCCGTGTTCGGGCCGAACGCGAACAGCTCCACTCCACCTGGACTCAAAAAGCCGAATTGCGGGAAGACCGTCCCGGTGCCATTGACGTTGGTCGTCGTGATGTCGTTGCGCTGCCATCCCTTGAATGCGGGCTGGAACGGCGTCGTCAGCCCGCTCAGATCTGCGCCCGAGACATCGATGGCATAGCCATTGGCATAGATCGAACGGCCAGCCAGCAGCTCGAGCTGTCCAATCGGTGACGGCGCCAGCGTGAGCTGCGGCGGGATGATGGCCGGCTGCGTGTCGTAGGCGCCATAGTAGATGCTGCCGCTGGCCGCGAGCGCTGTCAGCGTCGGCGGATAGAGGAACGTTCGATCGGTGGGGCCGTCGATGGTGTTGTTGCCTGAGAGATTGTTCTGGGTGGTGGGAACGAGATTGCCGCCGGCCGAGGCCAGATTGATCGCCGTCTCGTTGCGCCACAGCGTGAACCAGGTGGTGCCGCCGCCCACATGCGGCACGCCTCCGACCGTGTAGCTCGTGGTGTTTTGCAGTGTTACCCGGCCTGCATCCGCCGCGCCGGCCAGCACCAGGTCGCCGCGCGCCGACAAATCCACCACCGCATCGCCCGGGATCACCAGCAGGCCGCCGAAGCCGAGGCCCTTGTTGGCGGTCGACGGATCCGGCCAGCGCGGATCGACGGCGAGGTTCGCACCGTAGGTCAGGTTGATCCCGCCGATCGTTCCGGCCTGCACGTCGATCAAGCCGCGCAAATTGGTCAGCACGCCGCTGGAATCGCTCTGCACCTTCGCGATGTTCAGTGTCGGTTGCAGCGGGTTGAGCTGGCCGCCGATCTTGACCTGCATGTCGCCGCCGCCGGTCAGGATCAGCTGCCCGTTCGGCGTGATGCGCCCGGTCGAGCCAACCGTGATGTTCAGCGCCGTCGAGCTGGTCACGAGGTTGCCGGCATTTTGCGTCGCCAGCACGCCGGCATCGCCGCCCGCCAGAACGGTGACGTTGCCGCCACCGAGCGTGCCGAAGCCGGTGAAGCCGACCCACGCCACAGGCGTCGCATCAGGATCGCGCGGCTGCGGCAGCGCGACGGCGCCGAAATTGATCCACCAGGCGGTCTGCTGTCCGGTGATGTTGCCGCCCTGACGCCAGAGCCAATTGCCCGGGTTGCCGTCCTGCACCCCCATCGGGTTGTTTGAGATACCCGTCAGGTTGCCCTGCGCGGACACCAGCAAATTGCCGCCGCCTTCGGGATACCAGGCGTGATAGACGCTGCTGGCACCGCCGTTGACCAGTCCCTCATACGACGCGCCGTTGTTTCCGAGGACAGGAGCGTTCATCGGTCGACCGCGCGGCAAGTCATAAGGATTAGAGCCGTCCGCCGCCAGGATGGCGGACGACGGAGTGCCAGCGGTGTAGATGCCGAACGATGTGCGGACCTTGAGGTCGGAGCTGCTCAGCAGCTCGAGATCACCGGTCCCCGTTCGCACCACGCTCGGCACCGGGAATTGCGTCTGAGCGGTGAGGCCGCCGGCATTCCACACGCAGTAATCGGGCAGGATGGAGCAGATGTCGGGATCGCCCGGCTGCCCCGGCGTTCCAAAGGGATTGGTGCCATCACCCATATCCAACCAGACCCAGCCTGGTGGCTGGTTCGAGATGACAGCCATCACCGAAGAATCGGCGAGCACGAGGCTACCCGCATGGGCGCTCCGCGGGCGTAGCGCGCGGCTGTCGGCGGCGGTCACGTCGGCGCCGGCCACGAGACGCAACGACCATGATTGCGATCCCTGCGGCAGCATGGGCGCCGCGGCCCAGATCCCGCTCGGCGTCGGATCGTCGCGCAGTTTCACGAAGCTTGCGTCGTCGGGCAGCTTGACGACCGTCGCAGCCGGAATCAAGGCGCCGATCGGCAGCGTCAGCTCGCCGTTCAGCGTCATGCTGCCCGGCAGCGGCACATTCTTCGGCCAGATCATCGGACCGACCGAGATGCTGGAGGCAAACCGGCTGCCAGCGCCGAGGATCGTGCCGGCGGGCAGCGCGGTATCCTGACGCAACAGCGTGCCGCGCGCATACATGACCGCGCCGGACGCATCGCGCACATCCGCGCGCAGCACCGTGCCGGCAGGCACTGTCAGCGGGCTTTGCAGCGGAGCGCTGGCGGGAAGCACCTTGTTCGCCGCCAACGTGAACGCCTGAACCGGCAGGTCGTAGTTCAACACGCTTGCGCTCGGGAACAAGGTGCCGTCGGCGATCACCACACCGGCGCGCGGAATCACCACGTCACTCGCGTTCGGCTGGGTACCCTTGACCAGAACCCGCGCAACCTCCGGCGTGTCCTGGCCGTCAACGGCCTGCGGCAGCGGCGCTGCGCCGAAACCGTCGCTGACATTGCCGAACACATTCAGATTGCCGCCGGCGCCGATCACCAGGCGACCCGGCTCGCCCGAGCCGTAGATTGCGGTCTTCGCAGTGTTCGGGTTCAGGCTGTCGTAGCGATAGCGGGACAGGTCGATATCTCCTGATATCGTCAGGTCGCCGTCCTGTGTCGCGCTGGTGATCTCGACACCGGGCCGCAGATGGAATGCGTCGGCATAGGTTCGCAGGCCGCCGAGACGGTTCTGCAAGTCACCATTCTGTAGCGCCGCTGTGATGAATGCGGTGCTGGAGACATCCACGCTGTCCAGCAAATCCTGGTTGATGATGCCGTCGGCCGGCCGGTAGGTGCGGAAGCCGTTGACCGCGACGCTGCGCGCACCCGCGATGGAGACCGGTCCCGCCGCATCGATCGCCACGTCGTTTGCGCCGTCGCCGCTGCCATTTGCGCCGCCGAGCCGCGGTGCGCTCAACTCGATCGTGCCGCGCGCGACATTGTCTGCGGAGCGCACGTCGATCCGCGCGCCGGGCGCCAGGCTGAGTCGCCCCTGCGTCGTGGTCAACTCCATCACGGCGCGGTTCGGCGCATCGATCGGCTGGCCATAGCTGTCGACGCGAAGCACGGTGCCGTGGGCATCGAGCACCGAGGCCGCGCCGAGCGACAGGCCGTCGCGCGCCGCAAGGCGGATGGTGCCGACACGCTCGCCGCTGGCATCGATCCGGCCGTTGACGGTCAGGCGGCCGCCATCGACGGACACGCTGATGCTGTTCGCCACCAGCTCGTCGCCGATGGTCAGGTCACCCTGCTTGAGCTGGAAGCTGCGCGAACCGGTGACGCCGGTGTCCGTGAGCCGTTGGTTCATCCCGGTGAAATCCTCGATCGTCTGCGCGCGCACGTCGATGCTGCCGGCTAGGAACGGCACCATCGTGCCGCCGGCGTCATAGTGCCCCGAGGCGCCGCCACGGAGCGAACCGGCCAGCACCACATGGCCGGCCGCAGCGTCGAGTGCGGTCACCGACAACGATCCGGCGTGGTTGTTCACCGCCGAGACGTCGATGACCGATCCGGCCGCCTGGGTGATGTTGCCGTCGGTGCTCTCGAGCGCCACGTCGCCGCCCCAGCTGTAGCGCACCGCATCGAGCAGGCCGACGGTTCGCCCCGCCATATCGATCCGTGCCGCGTCGCTCAGCACAATGTCGCCATTGGCAGAGATGGTCAGCTTGCCGCTCGGCAGCACGACGGCGGTCGAGATCGCGACGGTGCTGCCGGTCAGCCCGATCTCGGCGCCGAACGCCGCCGGGCTCGTTGCCGCCGCACCGCCAGTGCCGATCACACTGAGTGCGCCGCCGGCCGTGATGCGGTTGATGGAGCCGGAGTCGCCTGTGAACAGCGGCGTGATCAGATTGAGATTGCCGCCGCTGTAGCTGTATCCTGTCCCGGTCTGGTACGCGCCCTGGCTCTCGTACACCGATAGCATATTGCGGTTGTTCGCGGTGACCCGGCTGTGGGCCGTGACATTGATCGTCGAGAAACCGAGCGCGAGGCGGTCCAGCGTCACCTGGGTATCCGGCCTGGATTGGCTCGGATATCCAAATACGACTTCGTCGGCGATGATGTTGAGCGTTCCGTGGCCGGTGCCGGCACCACCCGCGATGACTGCGCCTGGCGGCAGGCTCTGCGGTCCATTTTTGCCGCCGCGAAGCACGCCGTCGTTAATGCCGTTCCAGACCAGTTGCCCTGTGGTCAGCGTGGCGGTGTCACCGGCCGTCCCGAGGCCATAGATCGCGGGCGTGTTGAGCACCAGCGAACGCAGGCTGGATTGGCCGGTCACGGGGTCGATGGTCGACAGATTCAGCGAACCGTAGAAATTGATCGACGACTGCGCCGTCAGGATCAGGCTCTCCAGCTTGGGGGCACCGATCACGGCGTTGCCGGCCAGCAGGCGGCCGAACACGTCCTGGTTCAGCACGAGACCGTCGGGCAGCACGCCGGCGCCGCGCGCTGCGACGATCGCTGCCGCGTCGCCGATATTCACGTTCGGCATGATGAGCGAAAGATAGCGCGCGCCGTAGCGCATGTTGTCGGCGAGCGACAGCGTTCCCTTCTGAACAGCGAAGGCAAGCGTGCCTTCGGTCGCGATGGTGGCGGCGCCGATCGTGATGCCGCCGCCGACGGTGCCGGCCGCAAATTGCGGCAGATCGACCCAGCCGTTCGAGACGACCATCATGTTTCCGGTGCCGCCGGCGTTATAGGCGAAGCCATCGCTTGACGGCATTACAGTCACGGCGCCGGCGCCGATCGTGTCGATGCGCGCCCCGTCCTCAATCCGAATGCCGCCGGTGCCGGCTGTGATGAACACCTCAGGCGCGCGCAGCACCGCGCCGCCGCGCACCACGACCGTGGTGGCAAAGCCGTAAGTTCCGACATAGCCGTTTTGAAGATCGAGGCTCTGGCCACCGCCGAGCGAGATCCTGGCGGCGCCGATCGCATCGAGATCGGCCGCGCGCACCGAGGCGAAGCCCGCCGTCGGCGTCGAACCGGCGCCGAGAATTTCGAGGCGCGAATTGTACGGCGCATCAACGCTGACTACGCCGCCATAGCCGCCGCTGCCCGGCGTGAACAGCGCCTGGCCGGCAAAGGAGAACGACGGGCTGCCGGACGATTGCGCGGCAAGAATGAGTTGCAGAACGGCGGCATCGGCAGGCAGGCTCGGGCGCGGCTGTCCGGTGCGCGCGGCGGTCGCGAGCATGAAGCTCGCATAGTCCTGCTCATTGTACTGGGAATAGCTGCGCACCGTCGCGCCAGGCGTGATCACGGCGAGATTGGGCTGGCTGGCAAAGATCGAGGTGTTTGCGACGCTGCCATAGGCAGTCGTCACGTAGGAGCCGTTCGGCAAGGCGACCGTTTGACTTGCTGATTGGACCGAGGCACCGAGTTCGACGCGGAACGCGCCCGGCAATAGTGCATACGAGGCCGGCATCAGCGTGTATGTTCCAGCCGCAAGGCCGGGCACGCCGCCTCCGACCGTGATGCGCTGGCCGATCGAAGGCGCTGCGCCCTGGCCGGCCGGCACGATAGGCGCATAATTTCCGCTTGCGCTCGGGACGATCGCGAAGACCTGGCTCTTCAGATTGCTGAAGCTGTTGCCCGGATTGGCAGCGGCCAGCGGATTGAGCAGCACATCGACCGAGCCGCCACGACCGCTGATGAAGCCGGCGCCGAGCAGCTGACCGCCGCCGGAGAGATCGAGCAGCGCACCGCTGGCGACCGTCACCGCGGGGCCGGACAGGCTGATGCCGCTCACCACCTCGCCGAACACGTTGACGCCGTTGAGGGCCTGCGTCACTGCGGCTCCGTTGTAATTGTAGACGATGCCGTCGACGGTGCCGCCATAAGGCATCGCAAGCCCGGCGGCACTCACCGACGTGATGCTGCCAGGCAGCAGGTCGAGCTGCTGGACGCCCGGCAGAGTCTTTCCCGAAACAGCTGGGCCGCCGAGAATGATCGTGCCGAGCGGCGCACGCACGATCCCGCCTTGCTCGATCGTGGTCCCGTAGACGGTGAGCTTGCCAAACACCGAGAACGGCAGCGCCGGTGCATCGGACGTGGTGCGGCCGAACCGCACGAGGTCACTCGCAGCCAGGAACACCTTAGTGTTGCTGACAGGATAGATCTGCGCGGCGTCGAGCTCGAGCGTCCGCGAGCCGTAGGTGTTGCCGGTGACGCGGATGTCGCCGCGGCTCACCACACGGACCTGATCGATGCCCGCGATGCTGGTCAGCACCGGTGTCGAACTATCCGCCTGCGTGATTGCCGTGTTGAGCGGCTCGAAGGAGCCGGCGAGATCGACGAGATCGGCATTCACCGTCAACTGCGCGGTGCCCGTCTTGGCCGGCTGCGTGCTCGGGGTCGTGCCGAAACCGGGTTGCCTGTCGCCGGTCGCGCTGCCCGGACGGGGCTCGATTGCCCCTCCGCTCGGCGAGAACGAGACGCTGCCGAATGAGACGTAAGGCGCGGCGAGTTCGATCCGTTCGCTGCCTCCCTTGGCGACAAGGTTGCCGAGAATCCTGAGGCTCTGCGGCAGCGCGAGCCGAACGTCGCCGTCGAATGCGATGGTCTCCGAGTAAAGGCGAAGGTTGACAAAGCCGCCGTTCGCAACCTGGTCGGCACCGATACGGCCGTGCCCGAACTGCAGTGCTGGATCACGCGCTCCCCACACCAAATCCGGCGCGAGGCCGCTCGCGCCCGCCTGCTCCGCGACCTCCAGAATGCGGAACTTGCGCACCTCGTTCGGGGCCAGCCGGTCGGGCGGATTGCTGTAGCTCGGCGTCACCAAGGCCAATGACAGCGTACCGCCCGCAGCGCCCTCGCCGCCGGCCCGTGCCGTCATGGTGCCGTCGAGATAGAAGCCGCTCAGCGCGCTGATGGCGATGCTGCCGCCCGCGCCAGCCAGCGAGACCGGGTGCACGGAGTTCGATCCGGCCTCGACCACATCGATCACCGCGCTGGCGCCCGAGGCCTCGAGACGCGCACCGGGCCGCACGATGACAAAACCGCTGCCGGCCGGCGCGACTGCGCCGGGAGCCTGGCTGTCGTCTCCGAGCGTGATGCTGCCTCCGGCATCTGCAAAGCCATAACGACGGCCGGAGCGGTCGATGGCCACGACACTCTGCCCCGCAACGTCGAGGACGGCGTTGTCGGCGAGCCAGATTGATCGTGGTCCGATGAAGGGATCACCGGGACTGCCATTCTGCAGGACATTGATCCGACCACCGGCAGCGGTCAGGCGACCATCGACATTGATCTGGCCCGGGCTTCGCAGCGTGATCGCGTGTCCCGGATCGACCGTCACGCGCGCTTGCGTGCCGATCGTCAGCGATCCCCTGGCCTGGTCGAGGTTCGATTGCAGCGTCAGGTCGACGCCGCCGCGGCGAGTGATGCGCCCCCCAACCGGATCCTCCAGGTAGAGCGGCGGCAGCCAGAGCGTCAGCGCCGACGATGGATCGCTGCCGCTTGGCACGTTCGACGCCGTCTCGGCGAAACGATAGACGGGCATCACCGCATCGAGAACCGCGTGGTTCGCCACCATCAGGCCGAGATGGCCGTTCACGTCGTAGCTCGCGAACCCGGTACTGAACAGCGCCGTATCGATTTCGGTCAGCGGCGCAACGGCATAGCTGCGCGGCGCGACCGTGCCGGCCGGGATCATGGTGCCGACGGTGAAATGCAGCGGCACCGGCGCGACATCGCCCGCACTGAAGATCACCCGCGTGCCGACCAGCGCGATCCCGTTGGGAAACACGCTGGGGTCGACCTTGAAGCCCAAGGGGAGCTTGGTCGACGGGTCGGTCATGACCAGAGTGCCGGGCGGGATCTGCATGCCAAGCCAATAGGTGTTGCCGGCGAGATCCGAAAAGTTGAGACCGCTGGGAACGGTCCAGCCGTTCGGCCCGATCAGGAGCGGCTTGGCCTGCGTGGCATTGATTCCGACGGATACCGGCGCCGTGTCGCCGGGTGCGAGATAGGTGATGGTCTCATCATAGTTGAACGGCACGGCCGCGCCGGCCGGAATGAACAATTCCTCGGCGAGCCGCAGATTGACCTGCACTTTCTCGCCAGCCCCCAGCACGCCATCGGTCGCCAGGGCCTTGCCCCCGATCACGATCGCCGGACCGCTGCCGATGACGAGCTTGCCGCCGCCGTTCGCCCCAAAGCCGTCGATCCGCCCGTCGAGGACAAGGCGTCCACCCACGGTCGGACCGCCGACCGAACGATCGTCGGCGATCAGGGTCACATCGCCGCCCTTGCCGCCTCTTGTCTTGCCGCTCTGCAGGACCGCCGCACCGGACGACACGTCGATGCTGCTGCCGCTCGCCAGCGTGACGCCCTGTGTCGAGTTGAAGGCGACGCTGCCTCCGTTGACGAAAGCGAGCCCGGAGAGATCGTCACGCGAAATGAGCGCGTTGGTCCACAATCCGCGCACATCGATGGTCGCGCCCGCGTGCAGGGTCAGCTGCGCAAGCCCGTCGGGCGTCGTCAGCACGATCGGCGACAGCGCGGCTGCATCCGGCCTGAGAATATTGCTAACGCCGACGCTGCCCGAACGCGCCGTGATGTCGGCCTTGATATCGACGACAGGCGCAATGAACTCCACCTGCGCACCGCGCGCAAAAGTCAACGGCGTCTCGGTGGCGATCGACTGTTTGGCAGCCACGCTCAGCCCGCCGAGTCCGAACGCGTTGATCGTCCCGGCGTCGAACCAACCGGTATTGAGCCGTTCGGACGGAAGCGCCGCGGCCGGATCGAGCCCCGCGGAGATCGAAGCCACGCTCCCGAACTTGACGTCCGTCGGCGACGCGTTGACGAGCCCGCGCGCATCATAGAGTCCGAGCAGCAACGCGCCGGCCAGCGGTGCGGTATTTTGCGTCAGCTTGTAGCCGTCGCTAACATTCGCGGGACGCGCGGCAATTTGCCGTTGCCCATTGGTCACGTCGGCAAGAATGGCTCCCTCGAACACCGAAGTCGGCGTCGACAGAACCAGGCGGCCGGCGTCGCGACCGACCGTGTAGCCATCCTCCCAGCGCATGTTGGATTTGCCGAACGGACTGAAATAGACCTCAACCACCTTCCAGTTCGTGTGATTGACTACAAAGCCATTCGCAACCGCCGCATAATTCAGATCCGACGGCGCGTCGTTGAGGTTGTAGGTGCGGCCATCACGGCCGAGCAGAGTGGTCTGCGGCAGGTATCCGCCCTGATACTGCACAGATCCGCCCGAAACATTGAAGATCGACCCTCGCTGGGCAACCACCTCCGGCGCGGACAATGTGATGTCGCCGCCAACCGCAGCCCACTCGCCGATCTTGTGGCCGGTGTTGTTGAGATAGCCGCCGACCTCGAGCAGGCCGCCCGCGGTGTAATAGCGATCGGACGCGTAGCCGCCGGTGCCGGCGGGAACCAAAGTGAGATTCCGGGCGTCGATCCAGACATCCTTGTTGATGAGCGCACCACCGTCGCGGTTCTGCGGCGAGTCGCGCAGTTCGTTACCCTGGATGTTGACCTTGATGGCGTTGGTCGACATCGGAAGCATGACGCCACGGGTGCCGGACACATCGATGACGGCGCCAGTCTCGGCAAAGATCCGCTTGCCCGCCGAGACCGCCACCTGACCGCCGGGACCTAGCGTCAGCGACCCCTTTTGAAAGTCGACGAGGCCGCCGCTCACGATTTCCACACGCGACCGGTCTTCACGATCCGCGAGTCGGGAAAGATTGTCGAACTGACCAAGGTTCTGTGTTGCGCGGATGGCATTTTGCGTCGCGGAGTCGGCGATCAGCGCATCACGCTGCGAGTTCAGCGCGGTCTCCGTGGATTCGAGCTCGGGCAGGACCGTGGTGAGGCTGCCTGCCATGAGCGTGACCGAGCCCCCGGTGTCCGAAGCAGAGTTCAACAAATGGATCGTGCCGCGCTGATTGACCGAGGTGGTCGACACCAGAACGCCGTTTTGGGTGACCGCACGTCCAGCAAGCGTGATGTCGCCCTGCTGGGCGAGAATCAGTCCGGTATTGCCGACCGCACCACTTGGACTTCCGGCGCGGATAATTGGCACCACTTCGTTGCCGCGGGTGGTGGATACCTGGTTGGCGTTTGTGCCGAGCCCGGGCCGCAGAATAAAGTCATCGCCCGCCGCCAGCAGCGCCTGTCCCTTCGGGGTCGTGATCGATCCGGCATTATCGACCCCGGTGCCAAGCAGCGCCACGAAGCCGCCGCCCGACGTCACCGAACTCGGCGCGCCGGTGGTAATCAACGCTCCGGCTTCCACCACGATCTTGCCGCCTGCTCCGCTGAAGCTCGGCACATAGGCCTGACCGCTCTGGGTCGAATAGATTCCTCGGGTGAGGAATTGCTGATCGGTGATGCCGGCGGTGGACGCGACCAGCGATCCGACATTGATCTGACCGGCGCCTCCGAAGATGATGCCGTTCTGATTGATGACGAGCACCTGTCCGGGTGCATTGACGCGCCCGAGGATCTGGCTCGGGCCGACATTGCCGACCACGCGGTTGAGCGCAGTCCAGCTGCTGGCCTGCTGGTTGAAGTTGACGGTGGTCTGGCTGCCGACGTTGAAGGTCTGCCAGTTCAGTATCGCCTGCTGCGCGGTTTGATTGACGGTGACGGTGGTCTGGCCACCGATCGTCGCCTGGCTCGGCAGGTTAGCGCCCCTCCACAGATTGGAGCCTGGCACCGCCCCAGGTGCGACCTGAAGCCCGCCCTGCGCAAGCCCGTTCGGCACCACCACCTGAGGCAGCGTGTTGGAGCGCTGTGCAGAAGCCGCGGCATTGCGGGCTGCGGCCTGCGCAGCCTGCAGGGCCTGGATCGCCTGCGTTGCCCGTGTCAGCGCGCCCTGGCTCTGCCTTGCAGCTTCCGTCGCCTGCTGGGCTGCGGCGGTTGCAGCATCACTGGCAATGGCCGGCGCCGACATCGTGCCGGCGCCGGTGCCGGTTCCGAACGGCCGCGCGAGCGCCCCCTCCTGCCCGGTCAACATCAGCGCGACCATGCTCGCGCCGGCCAGGAACAGACGACGCGTCGACATCTGCTGCGCCCCGCCTTGCGACACAGGATATTTGCCGGCCATCCCGGAGCGGCTGGTTTGTCGAGCTTTCGGCTTGGCGGACATGCGGACTTCTCTCATGGAGCACAGGCGGGACAGCGACCGCAGCCGTCTCGCTGACGTTGCGGTCCTCCCTGAGAGTCCTGAGACCCTTCACGACCGAAAAGAAATCTTATCCCCCGATCGCCGGATGCAGCCATCGTTCGGGCTCGCGGGGCCACGCCTGATCATCCGAGCAGGACGATTCCGCCAGGCAGATTGGTGACCGTCGCACCAAAAACCTGCTGAATCTGCCCAACGACGCCATCGACATTGGCGATCAGAAAGCGGGCATTGAACAGCCTGCGTCCCAGCGCCGCATTGGTCACGATGATCCGTCCCGGGCGGTAGCGGTTGATTTCGTCAACCGCCTCCGACAACGGTGTTGCATGGAACACCAGCACGCCGGCCTGCCACGCCGTCACCGCAGCCGGATCGATCGAGGTCACTGTGGCCATGCCTCCCGCGGCATAGATGATCTGTTGTTGGGCACGCAGCCGGACCGTGCTGCCCCCAGCCGCGACCTCCATTTCGCCGGCAATGCAGGTGGTGCAGACCGCAAGTCCCGCAAGGCGGATATTGAATGTGGCCCCTTCCGCCACGGCGCGCGCACCCGCGGCGAGCACTTCGACGCGATGCAGGTCGCGAGCCGTGACCGCGGCCTCGCCGGCCAGCAGTTCGATGCGCTCGGTTCCGCCTTCCGCGGTCCGCAAGGCAATGCTGGTTCGCGTGTTCAGGTCGATCGACGAGCCTCCGGGGAGCGCGATGTTACGCTGCTCGCCGATCGCCGTCCGGTAATCCGCAGCAAGCTCCGAGACCGATGGCCACAAGCCGAGCGGGGGACGGATGGCGAGAGAGGCTGCCGCCGCCGTCGAGGCAGCCAGCGCACCGCCGATGAAGGCACGCCGCGCCAGCTGCGGCCTTGGCGCGATACGGGCGTGATCGCGCCGAACTGCGAGCCCGGCTGCCGCAGGGCCGATCGTGTCCCAGACCCGGCACGCCCGCGCAAACGCATCTGCACGCGCCGGATCGTCGGCCGCCCACAGCTTGAACGCCTCGAGATCGGCCCCATTGGCCTTGCCCGCAGCGAAGCGAAGCACCCAGCCCTGTGCCTCGCGATCGACCGCGTCGAGCAGTGCCGCCGGATGGTCCGTGCTCCTCATCGTACCGTTGCTTCCCTGCGAATGGCCCGCAGTCGATCCATGGTCCCTCAATCCTCAGAGTCTTTCGGCGGCCTTGGACCGAATCTTTGGACGACATCGCGACCAAGCCGAAGTGCGCAATGCGCCAGCGCATGTTTCAGCTCGAGCTCAACGAGCCGCTGGGAAATCCCCAGGCGAGCGGCGATCTCGCGAAGCACGATGCCGTCCAGCCGGGACAACAGCAATATCTCGCGCCGGCGCGGCGTCAGTTCCGCCAGCGCTTGCCTGAGCGCCTCCATTTCGGACCGGGCGTTCGCCGTGCGTTCCGGATCGGGTGCCTCGTCGACGAGGCCGATCGCGGCCTTGGCGTCCGACAAGGTCACCAGGCGCTTCTCGCCTCTCCAGTGCGTCAACGCGGCATTGAACGCCATCTGGATCAGATAGCTTTTCGGGCTGCGCAGCTCGCCCGGCGGAGCCGCACGATCGAGGCGCAGCCAGGTTTCATGCAGTACGTCGTTGGCAAGCTCGACCGATCCCAGCCGCCGGGTCAGTCTGGCGCGCAGGTCATCGTAACCGAGGACGAAGAACTGCCGCAGCAGATCGCGATTGGATTGGCTCATGCGCGGCCGTCACCTCGGCCCGGTCACGGCACGGCCACACCTGGCCGGCTCGCCGGGCGCCTGCGCGAGAATCGCGATCGTGACCGGCTGTGGCATATCCGCCGGCGGCGCTCCGAGCGACAATCCACGCAGAGCGCCGGCAACATCGACGCTTCCGGGCGCGCTCGTCGAGATATCGAACAGCTGGGCGCGCTCGATCAGGCCGGACGTTGCAATCCAGACCTTGAGCAACAAATCGACGTCGCGTGGCCGGGTCTCGGCGTGACTGCACAAGACACGCGACACTTCCTTCTGAAGCCTCGCAAAATACGATTGACCGATCGCGCCGGCGACGCGAATCGATGCCGCCGAGACGAGCGTGAAGCTGCGCGTGCCGGTGCTGCGCGCAATCAGCCCGGTTCCTGCAAGAAGCTCCCGGAGGGCGACGTTTGGCGCCAACACGCCATGAACGGCGCGAGAGTGTTGCCCGGCCACGAGTGCGCCATCATAAAATACCTCCAGGCCGGTGGCGGCGCTGTAGGCATCGAGCGCGCTGGCCAATGGCTGGACTGCAATCTCGAAACGAACCGGATCGTCCTGCGCAGCATCGGCGCCATCGGCAAGAAACAACAGGCTCAGTCCGACAAACACAGACTGCCACAACAGCACGCCTGCAGTTCGCGGCAGATGAAGAGCCGCGAACATGGGCGGAATCCCAGCTTCATACAAACGTCACGCGCCAGTCACTCTAGCCAGCGTTCATTACAGTCCGTTGACATGTATCCACGCGGAAATGCGCAGAGCGCGCGATGCGCGGCCTGGTAGCCACGAAGATGGCGGGGCGCCACCATGGCGTGCAGCAAGCGGCGCACGTCGAGAGGATGCACCGCTCGATCGTGCCGGCGTCAGCTACGACCGCAGCCGTGGCCCGCCGAGGCGGCGGACCACGGTGCGGCCAAGAGCCGTCGCACAATGCCGCAACGCCAGCCTGAGGTCATTTTCGACGGTGCGAAGGCTGACCTGCAGGCGGGCCGCCACTTCGTGGGCCGTTACGCCCTCGATCGAGATGCCCTGGAGCACCCGGCGAGGCCGGTCCGGAAGCTCGGCCAACGCGCATTTGAAGGCCGCGATCTCAGACCGCGCTTCGACCACCTGTGCGGCGTCGGGCTGATCGTCGCAGACATCCAGCAGCGCATCGATCTCCGACACGCTGACGCGATAGCTTTGCGCCTTGTGGCGGTCCTTCGCGACGTTGATCGCGATGCGAAAGAGATAGTCGGCCGGGCTGCGAACCGGCTCCGCATCCGTGACCCGATCCAGCCTCAGAAATGTCTCGTGCAGGGCTTCGTGGGCGAAGTCGGAAGAGCCCAGACGGCGCGTCAGCCTGGCAATGAGGCCGTCATAGTTCTCCACCAGCTGGTCACGCAGCCTCGCCTGGTTGGTGTCAACCACGTTCAGCGCTCCAAACATTCCTCAGTGTGTCTCGAGGCTCGCTCTTTCCTCCGCGGTGAGTGCCTGCCTTTGCGTCTCCGACAGCGGACCATTGCCGACAAGCTGAAGGACACTGTTCTGGTTGTAGCTGTGCTGATCCTGCGCCCGCGGCTTCTGCTCGTCCTTCCGGAAATCCGGCGCGCCGCCGTCGCCGCCGCCATAGCCGAGCACCTCAACGATCACGATCGACGGTTGACCGCTGTTCTGTGGCGGTGGCGCGGCGGCCTGCTGGGTCGCGGCGGATGTGTTTGACGCAGCCGTCAGCGCGCCGACCGGCGGTCCCTGCACCGTCGGAATGCCGGTCGAGGTGCCCTGCACCTGGATGTTGGCGGCGTTGACCACTTGCAGTGCGGCGAGATTAACGTTGCCGGAGACACGGATGCCCGCCTCGCCGGCATCGATTGTGCCGAGCGGCGCGATCAGATCGATGTTGCCGGGCAGCACCTGCGGGATCGGGTTGAGGGTCGCGATGCCGGCGCCGGCCGAAGGTACGGTCGGAGACAGCGTGACATTGCCGAAATTATCGTAGACGCGCCGGGGCGGCGTGAAGATCGTCGTCGTCTTCGAGCCGCGGCCGGCGTTGATGTCGCCTGTTGCAGACCAAACGACGATGTTGCCGCCGAACGTGGTCATGATGCGGCTCTGGCCGAGCAGCACGCTGCCGAGCGAATAGATATCGATGTCGCCCGAGCCTTGCGTGATCAGACCCGCATCGGCCCCCGGCGATACCCCCTCCACGCCGATGATGGTCTTGCCGCCCGGATTGAGAAGCTGCACATCGCCACCGAAATCGGTGTGGATGCCGGCGTTGGCAAGGTAGGTGCCACCTGTTCCATTCGGCGCGATGCCGCTGAACATCGTGATGTCGCCGCCATAGGTGATCGGCTTGCCCTGCGCGTCGGTGCCGGGGAACAACGCGGCGATGGCGTTGCGGCCACGCAGGTAGCTGCCGAGCCGCGGACTTGCGAGCGCGCCTGTCTCCTCGCGTCCGCCGGCGGTGAGCTCCGCGAAATAGACCTGGCGGACGAAAATGCTCTGCTGCTCGCTCGACAGCCCCAGGAAGAACTTCAAGGCGTCAGTGCTCGAACCCGTGAAGCCAAACATCTTGTTCAGCCAGGCGATGAGCTGCTGATCGTAGGTCTGAACCACCTTGCCGCTGCCGGCGAGCGGCGTGCCGTCCACCGGAAGCTGGTTGGCCGGATCGAAATAGAGCCTGGCGAAACCTGCATAGTCCGGCCCCTTCGGGCCGACACCCGCGAGCACCCAGATGCTGGCCCCCTCCGACCTGGTCGATGCGTTCGCACCGAACAGCGGGCCGACGCTTTGCAGCATCCCGTAATAGCCCTGATACAGGTTGCGGCCCGCCTGCACATCCAGCAGCCCCGAACCGGCGACGGTGACCGACTGATAGATGATGTCGCGACCGGCCTTGATGAGGGAGACGTAGCCGGAATTGTCACCGGCGTTGGCGAAGGACAAGTCGGGGTTGTTGAAGATCGCATCCGGCGTCGGGCCGGTGCCGACGATATCGCGGCCGGCGATGATCTCGAACGGCTTGGCGGCAGTATACCAGGTCGTGGGCGACGGCAAGAAACCCAGATTGGTTTGGGGCGGCATCCCCTGGACCTGTCCGATGGTCAGGTCGACGATGTCGACGCCGGCATAGACCAGCGCGGGCTGATTGTCGCCGGCATGCAGATTGGTCAGCGGCGTGTCGGGGCCGAAGGCAATTGGAATGCCATCGGTCAGACGGTTTGGCGCTGTCGGACTGGCATTCGTGCTCGTTACCGAAGTGAACACGGGATGGAAGGGCGTGGCGAGCGTGCTCATATCCGCACCCGATATCGCCACCACCTGGCTCGAGCCGTAGATCGAGCCCGCGGCCAGCAGCGCGAGTTGCCCGAACGGCGAAGGTGCGAGCTCGAGCGGAGCGAACGACAGCGTCCCTCCGGGCTCCGCAAAGCGAATGTCGCCATTGGCGGAGACCGCGATCAGCGTGCCGGGATAGAAGGCGATACTGCTGATGCCGCCGCCGGCGAGATTTCCGTCCAGCGCCGCGACGTCGCCGCCCGCGGCGTACAGGCTGATCGCGGTCGCTGGCGTCCACAGCGTGAAGCGCGATTGCCCACCGCCCGTGATGAGCGAGGTCGTGCCGTCAGCGTTCCGCACCGTGTAAGGGGTTTGGTTCTGATCGACCGGATCAGCCATGCCAGCGTCGCCGGCGCCGCCCAACACGAGATCGCCACGCGTTGTGATGCTGACGGTGCCGTCGCCCGGCGTGAAGATCGGACCTGGGACCTTGATCGAACGCTTGAAGACGTTCGGATCGACGGCGCGCGGATCGTACGAAGTGAAGGTGGCGCCACCCAGGTTCGGCGCAAGCCCGCCGACGGCGCCGGCGTTGACGACGATGTCGCCACGCAGATTGGTGATCGAGCCGTAATAGTCGGGCACCTGTACCGCGAAATTGGGTACTATCGAATTGAGCTTGCCGCCGATCTTCACAATGAGATCGCCGCCGCCGGTCTGAACTAGCGTCCCGTCGGACAGCACCCGTCCGGTCGACGCCACCGCGAGATCGAGACCGGTCGAGCCGTTGCCGGTCACGCCGGCGTTGCCGCCCGCAACCAATGTCAGGTTTCCGCCGCCGAGCGTGCCGATACCCTGGAAGCCGATCAGCTGCCGGCTGTTATTCCACGGATATGTCTGGGCATAGGAACCGAAATTGATCCACCATGCGGTCGGATCGACGGACTGACCGCCGCCTTGCCGGCCAAGCCAGTTGCTGGTGAGATTCGAGTCCACATAGCGGGTGTTGTTGTTGAATATCTGAACGTTGCCGGTGACATCGCCCTGAGCAAGGAGCAGCACGTCACCACCGTGTTCCGGATACCAGGCATGTACACCGCCGCGGCTTGCAGTGCCGACCACATCGTACGGATTGCTCCCGTCGGCAGCAAGGAACGGCGCGGACTGCGTGCCAGCGGTGTACACGCCAAAGGGTGTGGTCTCGCTGAAGCTTCCACCCGCCAATAGATCGAGGCTGCCCGTACCCGTACGAAGCACGCTGAAGAACGTTCCGTTGAGCGACGAATTGTACGCCGGATCGCTGAGCGAGAGATTGCCATGCCCGTTGAGTGCCTGCGGCGCCTGCAACGCGCGCTGGTCGGCAGCGGCGAGATTCGCACCAGCAATCAGTCGCACCGACGCCGACAGCGAACCGGGCGCCAGCATGGAGGCTGCGGCCGACGTAGCCGAAGCGCCTGGAATTGCCGGGCTGCTCACAATTCCAACGGTGGGCATGTTGCCGGGCTCGAACGCGAATCCATAGCTGTTGCTTGCACTCAGTATGGTGCCGGCCGGAACAGTATCACCGGGATTGTAGGCGTGATTGTTGGAGTCGACCAGATTGCCCCACCAGTCGAAGGTCCACCAGTTGTAGAACGCGTCGTTTGGAATCGTCCAATCATGCACGACATAGACATCGGTATTCGGATCGAACCAGTAGGAATAGCCGCCGGATGAGCGTTGCGTGAAGTACCGACTGTTGGTGACGTCAAAGATCGTAAAGGAAGCCGGCAGCCCAGGCGACGACTTGAAACCGTCCGAGATGCTCCCCTTGATAGTCACATTGCCAGCGGCACGGATCACCAGCGCCATCGGTTCGCCGGCGCCGTAGGTCGCTGAGTTCGGATCGCGATCGGCATTCGCGCCGTAGCGATACTTCGCGAGGTCGATATCGCCCGAGGTCGACAGATCGCCGCTCGAAGTGATCTGAACGCCCGGCCGCAGATGATAGGCACTGCCGTACGCCGACAACCCCGCAACACGCGCCGACAATCCGGCATTGCCGAGCGCCGTGTTGATGAACGCCGTGCTCGCGGTGTCGTAACCGTCGAGCGCGGCCTGCGTGATGGTGCTTCCATCCGGCAGGTTGTAGGTCCAGAACGCGTTGAGCGCGATGCTGGCGGCGCTTTTGACATTGAGCGGACCTGCGGCATTGATCGCGATGTCGCCGGAGGTCTCGCCGGTGCGTTGGGCGTTCAGCACCACATCGCCGTAAGCGACGCCGTTCGGCACGGTGAGATCCATCGTTGCGCCTGATGACAGCGTGAGCGTGCCGCCGGCGGCGGTCAGTTCAATGTGACCGCGATTCCTGGCTTCGATCGGCTGGCCGTAGCTATCGGTCTGCAACACCGTGCCGTGGACATCGAGCACGGCGTTGGAGGCGAGCGTCAGACCGTTGCCGGCGGAGAGCCGAATGGTCCCAGGAGCAAGACCGGATGCATCGATGGTGCCGACAACAGTCAGGCTGCCGCCATCGACGGAGACCGTGACGTTGCGGGCCTTGACCCCGTCACCGATGACGAGATTGCCGGTCCTGATGTCGAAGCTGCGGGCATCGTAGAAGCCGCCGCTATTCAGCAGCACGTTGAGCGCGGCAAAATCGAGCGTGCCGGCAATGACGCTGAAGTCGCCGCTACCATATCCGCCTGTCGCCGTGCCATTTAGCACGCCGTTGAACGCCACAGGCCCATTGCCCGCGCTGATGCTGACCGATCCGGCATTGGCGTTGGTGGCGGAGACGTCGATGACAGAGCCGGCAGCCTGCGTCAGTCCGCCCTGAGCGCTGTTGAAGATCGCGGTGCCACCGAAGCCGTAGACCGTTGCTTTCTGGATCGTCGACGGCCGGCCGGAGAGATCGATACGGCTTGTCCCCCCGAGTACGATATCGCCGGTCGCATTGACGACGAACTTGCCGCTCGGCAGCAGGATCGTGCTGCCGATCCCGACGCTGCCCCCGGTCAGGTCGATCTCGGCGCCCGCAACCGTCGAGCTGGCATTGCTCGGCGCGACGCCAGCGGGCGCGACGACATTGAGCGCGCCGCCTGCGGCATAGGCCATGATCGACTTCTGCACGCCGGTCAAAAGCGGTGTCACCAGCGTCAGGTTGCCGCCGATCCCGCTCTGGCCGAATACGGCGCCGGCATCGGAGCTCGGCGACTGATAGACGAACAGCTTGCTGTTGCCGGCCGAGACGATCCTGGAATTGCCGGTGATGTTGACGTTGCTGAAGCCGTAGATCACACGGCTCGCGGTCGAGGTGTCGAGCGAGGCGAACCGGCCGAAGTCGATCTCGTCGGCGACGAGATTGAGCGTGCCGGCTCCGGTGCCCGGCCCGCCTGCAGCGATGGCCGGCGGCGTCGCACCGCTCATGCCATTCCACGTGATCTTGTTGGCGGCGATGGTCGAGCTGTCGCCGGCCGCGCCGTAGCCATAGATCGCCGAGGTGTTCAGCACCAGGTTGACGCCGCTGCCGGTCGCGTCGAGGCCGGCACCGCCGAACAGATTGATCGAATTCGCCGCGGCAAGCGTGATGGTCTTCAACGCGGGCGCATTGTGCAGGGGATCACCATTGACCAACGTATTGAACAGCGCCTGATCGAACAGCAAGCCGGCGGGCGCGCCGGTCGCGGCGATGGTGGCGGCGTCGCCGATGTTGATGGTGCCGACCGCGAGCGCGATGTTGCTCGATCCGAAATGGGCCGTCGGATCGATCGTGGAAGCGCCGCTGGTGGCGAATGCCAGCGTCCCCTCCGAATAGAGCGACGAGCCCGCACCGATGGTAATGGAGCCATTGCCGGTACTCGACGGCAGGAAGCTGACATCGCCGTTGGACAGCGCGAGCACTGTGAGCTGGTTGGCCGCATAGCTCATCCCTGTCGACGCAGAATCGAACGGGGCCGGGCCCTGTCCGACGGTGTTCAACGTCACATTATTGCCGACCGCAATGTTGTTGCCGATGAAGAACATTTCACCGGCCGAGAGCGAGACGCCGTCCCGGATGAAGAGATTGTATCCGCCGGACTTGTAGGGTTGATCAAGAAGCAGCGTGCCGTTCAGGATCGAGATGGCACCATTGACCAGCAGGCGCGGCGCCTTGAGCGCATCGATATCGGCTGCACGGACCGACACGCCGGTGAATCCCGCCGTCGGCCCGTCGGCATAAATCTCATCGACATTCGCCAGCATCACTTGGCCGGCAGCCCCGCCTTGCGCGCCTTGGAACAGCGCCGTGCCGTCGAACGTGAGCGCAGCGCCGCTTGCCGGAGATATCGGCGCTTCGAATAGCAGGTCCAGCGTCTTGCCGTCGCTTGGCAGCAGCGGACGCACGCCACCGAACTGCGTCACATTCGCAATCAGGAAATCACTGTAGTTCTGCTCGTTGAATTGCGAATACTTGCGAACCGACGCGCCCGAAGTGATCAGCGCCGTTAGCGGGAGGCTTCCCTTGATCGCAGTGTTGGCGACGCCGGTCGAAACCGAAGCGGCGTAGGTACCGTTGCCGATCGTGATCGGGCTGCCGATCTGCGCTGTCGTGCTGCCCCCAAGCTCCACGCGGTATGCGCCCGGCAACAGCGCGTAGTTGGACGGCAGCAGCGTATACGTCCCCGCCGGGAGCCCCGGGACACCGGAGGGAATGGAGACCTGTTGGCCGATAGCGGGATCACCGGCGCCATTTTCGGGCGTGATCGGCGCGTAGCCTGAACCATAGCCGGGCAGGATGGCATAGACCTTGTCGGTCGCCTTGCTGACAGGGGTCGCGGGGTTGGCGTTGACAAGCGGCGTGTTGATCACGTTGACGGAGCCACCGCGCCCCGAGACAAAGCCCGCACCGGCGAGCGTGCCGCCGCCTGACATGTCCAGGATCGCGCCGCTCGCGACGTTGATCGACTGTCCATCCAGAATGATGCCCGATTGGGGCCTACTGTTGGCCAGGCTGAGGGGAGTGATGGTGGCGCCGTTATAGGCATAGGTGACGCCATCCACAGTGCCGCCATAGGGAATGGTCAAGCCGGCCATGGAGACGGAGGTCAAGCTGCCGGGCAGCAGATCGACGCGCGGCGTGTAGACGGGCCATCCTGTGCCGAACGTCAGGACGCCGAACGGCGCGCGAACGATGCCGCTCTGTTCGACGACCGGTGCCTGGAAAGCGAGGCTGCCGAAGACCGACAATGGCACGTCCGGAATGGTGTCCGTGGTGCGTCCGATGGTCAGCGTGGTGGTGGGATCGGAATTGCCGCTGCCTGCGATCACGACAGCGGTGGTGTTGGTCGCGGGATAGACCTGCGCAGCAAGGAGATCGAGATTGCCGCTGGTGGACAACTGGGTCGCGATGACCCCGGGCATCGACAGGAAGCGAATGTCGCCCTGGCTGACCAGCTTCGTCGTCAGGAACCCGGGCGCATACATGTTGTTCGGTGAGCGGGCCGAAAATCCAATGAGTCCCTGGATGTCGATCTGGTTCGCGTCAGCCTCGAACGTGGCCGTGGTCGGCAAGGCCGCACCGCCGGGATTGCGGATGCTGCCGCTGATGGTCCCGTCAGGGACAACGGCCGTCGCTTCACGGAACAGGATATAGGGGGCCGACACCTTCACGCTGCCTGTCGTGGCCGGCATCGAAGGATCGATCGGCCCGAAAACCAGAGCCCCCGAGGTGAAAGCTGCTGCGGTCAGCGTCAGGCTGCGGCCCAACGCCAGCGACACATTGCCGGAGAACTGCATGTAATCGCCGGACGTCAGCGTCAGGCTGTCGAACCCGCCGGCCTTGATCATGTCGGCGCTCACGGTGGCCTGGCCGAACACCAGATGCGACGCCCCCGTGCCCGGGGCGATATCCGCCGGCAGCGAGGAATCCGGACGCGCCTGCACCACGGTCATCAGGCTTGGAACGATCACATTGCTAGGCGCTGTGCGGTCCGGGAAGGAATTCCAGTCGAAGTTCGGCGTGGTGAGCGCGATCGACAGGCTGCCGCCGGCAGCGCTGCCGCCGCCGGAGAAGGCGTGGACATTGCCGTCGAGATAGAGCCCGCTCTGCGACGCCAGCGTGATGGAGCCGCCGTTGGTTAGGATCAACTGTGGCCGGCTCGACGCAGCCGTGCCACCCGCCGCGAGATCGATCGCAACCTGGGTGCCGTCGGCATTGAGTTCGGCACCCGGACGAAGGATCACGAAGGCGCCGCCGCCGTTGACAGTGATGGAGCCGCCGTCGGTCGCCCGCCCGAACAGATGTCCTGATGTATCGGTCGCCTGATAGGCCAGGCCCGAGACATCGAGCTTGGCAGCGGCATCGACCCAGATCGAGATGCCACGGCCATTGCCGTTCAGGTCGAAGTTGAAGCCTGTTTGCACCGGCGAACCATAGGCATCATTGACCAGATTGATGCTGCCGCCATGTGCGGTGAGGCTGCCGAACACGCTGATCTGACCGAAGGCATCGAGCGTGATGCTCTGGCCCGGATCGACGCTGACCGAGGCGCCTGCGCCGATCACGATCGCGCCGCCAGTGCTGGGCTTGATGAGCGAACGCAGCGTGAGGCTCGCACCGCCGCGCTGGGTCACCGTAGCCTTGACCGGATCCTCGGTGAACAGCGGCGGCGTCCACAGCATCAACGCCGACGACGGATCGCTGCCTGTAGGTGCAGCGCAGCTGTTCGCCGTGAACCGGTAGACCGGCATCGCGGGCGCAACCACCGTGTTGTTGGCCACCACAACGCCCCGCCCGCCATTGATGTCGTAGTTCGAGAAGCCGGCAGTGAAGAACGAGGATTGCAGCGCCGGCGCAGGCTCGATCGCCACGGTTTGCGGCAACGCCGCGCCGACCGGAATAATGCTGCCGATCGGATAGGTCATCGGCGTCGACTGAATCGTTCCGGCTGCGTAAGTGACCTGGTAGGGTTTGACCGGAAGACCGTTCGGGAAGACGTTCGAGGGAATGATGCTTCCGGCGGGGATGACAGCATTTCCCGCCCAGCTCGTGATGGTCGAGCCGGCAGGCACGATCGACGACCCACAGGGCCATCCGCCGTAGCAACCGTTGTTCCCACCACTGGTTGCCCACACCGTCAGCCCGCTCGGAACCTGCCAATCTGCGCCGGTCGGGCCGCTTGGCAGAGTGTCGCTCAGCGGCACGTCTGCGAGCAGCGGCGTATCGAAGGTCATTTTCGTAAGCGTGAGCGTCAGCGCGGTCGGCAGCGGTTGCCCCGCCGGAATGGTCATTGCCTGCTTCAGCTTCACGGTCAGAGGCGCCGGCGTGCCGGCCGGCAAGATGCCCCCCGCCAGTTCAGCATTCTCGCCGATCACGATGTTGCCGGGCGTCGAGATCGTCAGCGTGCCGCCGCCGGTGACGCCCCAGGCGCGGATCGCACCGTCGAGAACCAGGTTCCCGTCACCCGGCGTTCCGGCACTCTGCTGCGTGTGCCCCGCAATGATCGTGACGTTGCCACCCTTGCCGCCCCGGGTCTTGCCACTGGAGAGAATGGCTCCGCCGGAGGACACATCGATCACGCTGCCGGCCGCGAGCGTGATGTCCTGGGTGGAATCGAAGGTAACGTTGCCACCGTCGAGGAAGCCGAGGCCCGACACGCTGGTCGGATCGGTCCGCGCGTTGACCCACAGGCCGCGCGTGTCGATGGTGACGCCGGACTCCAGCGTCAGCGATGCGCCTCCGGTCGCGTTCGTCAGCCCAACGGTGCCGGTTGCGGTATTGAGGATGTTGCTGACCGTGACGCTGCCGGAGCGCGCGGTGATGTCGGCCGCGATGTCGACGGTCGGCGCGATCAGCTTGACCTGCGCGCCCGGCGCAAATTGCAGCGGCGCATTGACGGCGATCTTGCTGGCGGTGTTGATGTTGAGGCCGCCGAGGCCAAAGCTGTTGAGCGTCGGCGCATCGAACCAGGCCGTGTTGGCGCGCTCGGATGGCAGCGTGGACGTCAAACCGAGACTGCCCGCGACCGGTGCGACGTTGCCGAATGACACATCGGTGGTGTAGGCGCCAGCGAGGCCGTAGCTGTTGTACTGCCCGAGCGTCAGCGTGCCGGCGAGCGGCACGGTGGTCTGGACCAGCTTGTAGCCGTCGGTGACGCCGGACGGACGCTTGGCGAGCTGCTGCTCGCCGTCGACCACATTGGCGAGGATTGCGCCCTCGAACACCGAGGTCGGGGTCGCAAGAATGAGACTGCCTGCGTCGCGCCCCGTGGTGTAGCCGTCTTCCCAGCGCACGCTGCCTTTGCCGAACGGGCTGAGATAGACCTCGGTGACCTTCCAATGCGCGTGATTGACGATGAAGCCGTTCGCCACCGCGACATAGGTCAAATTGGCCGGGGCATTGTCGGCATTGTAGATGCGGCCGTCGCTGCCGAGCAGCAGCGTCTGCTGCACATAGCCGCCCTGGTACTGCACCGCGCCGCCGGAGATGTTGAAGAGCGAGCCGCGCTGCGCCACCACTTCCGGCGCCGACAGCGTGATGGTGCCGCCGACCGCGGTCCATTCGCCGATCCTGTGGCCGGTGTTGTTGAGATAGCCGGAGACCTCGAGCAGCCCGCCCGCGGTGTAGTAGCGGTCGGTCGCATAGCCGCCGGTGCCGGCCGGCACCAGGGTCAGATCGCGGGCGTCGATCCACATGTTGCTGTTGAGCAGCGTGCCGCTGTCGCGGTTCTGCGGACTGTCGCGCAGCTCATTGCCCTGGACGTTGACCTTGATCGCATTGGCGGACACCGGCAGCACGGTGCCGGTGGTGCCGGAGACGTCGATCACGGAGCCATTCTCGGCGAACACGCGCTTGCCGGCGGAAGCCGTCACCTGGCCGCCCTGCGCCATCGTCAGCGAGCCGTTCCTGAAATCGATGGTGCCGCCGGTGACGATCTCGACCCGCGACTGATCGGGACGATCGGGCAAGGTCGAGAGGTTGTCGAACTGGCCGGTCGCCAGCAGGTTCGGCTTGGCCGAGGCGATCAGGGCATCGCGCTGCGAATTGAACGCGGTCGCATTCGGATCGATGCCCGAGACCAGCGCGGCCGCGGCATTGGTCTCCGGCAGGATCAGGCTGATGCCGTTACCCGTCAGCGTGACGCTGCCGGTCGTATCCGACGCCGAGTTGAGCAGATGGATGGTGCCGCGCTGATTGACCGAGGTGGTGGAGACGAGGATGCCGTCCTGGGTGACGGCATGGCCGGCCAGCGTGATATCGCCCTGCTGGGCAAGGACGAGGCCGGTGTTGGTAACCGTCCCGCTGCTGCTCCCGCTGCGCAACAGCGGCGCGATCTCGTTGCCGCGCGTGGTCGAGTTCTGGTTGACGCTGGTGCCGTAGCCGGCGCGCAGGATGAAATCGTCGCCGGCCGCGAACTGGGTCTGCCCCTTCGGCGTAGTGATGGCGCCGGCATTGTCGACTTCGGTACCCATCAGCAGCACGAAGCCGCCGCCCGCGGTGACCGATGATGGCGCACTGGTGGTGATCAGCGCGCCGTTCTCGACCACGATCTTGCCGCCGGCGCCGGTGAAGCTCGGCAGATAGGCGTTGCCGTTCTGGGTCGAATAGAGACCATTGGCGAGGAATTGGCTGTCGGTGATATTGGCGGTCGAGGCGATCAGCGAACCGACATTGATCTGGCTCGCGCCGCCGAAGATGATGCCGTTCTGGTTGATCACCAGCACCTGGCCGGGCGCGGTGATGCGGCCGAGGATCTGGCTCGGTGCGGCATTGCCGACGACGCGATTGAGCGCGGTCCAGGTGCCGGCCTGCTGGTTGAAGTTGAGCGTGGTCTGGCTACCGACGTTGAAGCTCTGCCAGTTGAGGATCGCCTGCGGCGTGGTCTGGTTGACGGTGACCGTGGTCTGACCGCCGCTCGTGGTCTGGCCCGGCAGGGCAGCGCCCTGCCAGAGGCTCGAGCCGGGCACAGCGCCCGGGGCCACCTGAAGCCCGCCCGCCCCGAGGCCGTTCGGCACCGCCAGTTGCGGCAACGTGGCCGATCGCTGCG
>NZ_JACMYO010000031.1 GCF_020889685.1 Bradyrhizobium oropedii | reverse complement strand
GGGTACTAGCGCCCCATCCGCAATGATGCTCGCAGAAGATACCTCTGCCTCACGGCATCGGCATGGCCCGAAGGCCCGGCTACATTGTCCCGGCAGCTTCACACCGGACCGTTACCAGTCCCGCATGTGCCGGTAGGCTACTGATGACGGAACATCAGGTTTGTTCCATGAGACAACTCCTGTACAAACAATTATTTAGGCGACTTTCACGTCGCACTGACCTTGAATTTGCCGAAGCCCGGGATGCTTGTCTCCGCACCGCTCACCGCTGCGTCGGCAATCGCCTTGAAGACGCCGTCCACGATAGCCTTCGCCCGTGTCTTTGTCATGCTGTACTCGGCGGCGATGTTTTCGGCAATCTCATTCGCGGTCGTCAGGGAATGGGCTCCCTTGCTGTGATTTTCCTCCGTCTGACATGAAGAGTGCCGGACGGGTAGGGCAGATATCACAGGCGGAGCCACAATCCACGGAAAACTGACGAGCTATCAGGCCTTCTCCTCCACAGCAGCGTATCCGCGGCAGCTCTTGGCGCGTTCCAGTCGTCCGAATGCGTCGCCCGCTTCATCGCTGCCGTCAAAGGTTTACACCATCGTATCCGGCCCCAGTTGCGGATCAGCGAGATCCCGCCGAACAAGGTCGGCTGGATGGAAAGCAAGTAAAACCGCCGCATGTTGCGCGTGGTATCGATGCGGCGAAGGTGAAGCGGTTCTAATTTGAGGTTCGGCATAGGCGGATTCTCGCTTCCTGTGGAAGTGAGGCCCAATGCTTTCTATGAATCGATAGGGGCCAAACGATTCAATCTCTCGATACCTCGCTTTCTTCGCTGTGAGCCGCTCCCGACTTCTGTCCGCAGGTTTCCGGCTTAGCCAAGCTCATCGCCCTCGGCGAGCAAAATTCTGATAGTCGCCAAAACCTGCGCCGCAACGCTCTTTACTTTGACGAGCGGCTTAAGCAGATGACGGTCGCGGAGCGCTTGACACTCGCACAATTCATGGTCACGCGCTGCTTCCTCGTCGTTGTCTCGACCCGGGACCTTGACTCTGCGTATCGCATCTTCTCGATTCTAAATAGCCGTGGTCTACCACTCGCACCTGGCGACATTTTAAAGGCCGAGATTGTCGGTGCGATCGAAGACAGGCAACGGGACGCCTACACCAAGAAATGGGAAGATCTGGAAGAATCTTTGGGACGCGATCAGTTCAGTGAGCTTCTCAGCCTCATTCGCATGATCTATCGCAAAGCGAAACCGGAAAGGCACGGTCCTCAAAGAGTTCCGCGACCATGTTGCGCAAGCTTACAAACCCAAGCAACTGATCGATGATGTCATCGTTCCCACCGGCAAGGTCTTTGCTGAATTGACCGATTCCGCTTACGTCAGCTCGGAAAAGGCGGAAGTTGTCAACGAGCATTTTGAACTGGTTAAACCGCCTCGAATTTGACGATTGGCTACCGCCCGCCTAAGCCTTTGCCGTGCGCCACCGCAGCCAGCCTCAGAAAATGGAGACGTTCTTCCGGGACTTGGAGCGCCTTGCGTACTCCATGTTGATCCGTAAGAGCAGTTTCAATGACCGCATAGAGAAATTCTCACGGCTCACCAAGTAAGTCGAGAGCGGTGATGATTTGGCAAGCGAGAAATCCGCGCTACAGCTTTCGCAGGCCGAACAGGCAGCGACGTTCAAGGTTTTGAGCGGACCTCTATACGATACACTAGCCGCTCGCGCCCGGTCCGCTGTGTTGCTTCGTCTGGACGCATTGATGTCCGGCGGGGGCGCAAGTTACGACTACGATACCATCACCGTCTGAGCACGTGATGCCGCAGAATCCGAGGGCAGACAGCAAGTGGATCGAGTGGTTTCCGGACGCGCAGAAGCGCCTCGACATCGTTCACTCGCTCGGAAATTTGGCTCTTCTGACGAGGAAGAAAAATGCCTCGGCCAGCAATTGGGACTTCGATCGCAAGAAAAGGCGTACTTCGCAAAAGACGGCGTGTCGCCGTTCGTGTTGACGACGCAGGTTTTGGAGCACAACGATTGGACTCCTTCCATTGTTGCCGCTCGCCAAAAGCAGCTTTGCGATAAGCTCGAGGATCCACCAGAGCTCAACCGGCGTCGCGTAGACGTCGATCCGACTTCCTTAACTCCGACGTTACGCCGTGAGGGAAAAGCCTTCCCCTGCGGCTTCGCCGTGAAGGGTTGAAGAACGGAGGAGAGGCCTCCGGCGCCCTCTGAGAGATGACCCATGACCCAAGTTGAAGTCTTGAGCGCCAACCGCGATTATGCCGGCGGCTACAAGGTGGCGTGACCCGCGGGACGCGCGTCGGCCGAGTATGGTCGGGACGCACTTTTAGTAGTGAAGAACGGCCCATGGTACACCCGCGCTACGCACTGCCTCACCGAACGCCGGCTCAATCGTCCCATGTCGCTCACTCAAGCGCTCGATTATCTCGCCGATGCTCGGGCGGTGCTGCGATCAATGAGCGCTCGGGTCACCCGCGGAAAGAACCATGAACCCGGCAGCGGATCATTTTTGTCGATCGGGGTTGACACCGTGCCTGCGATTAAAGAACGGACGACTAGCGGATGAACCTGAAAAACTTGCGCACGCAACCGCGTGTTAGTGGTAAGGCTGGCTGTCAAAGGACAGCCGGCAGCAGCGGTTCGCGCGTGAGTTTTACAGCCACCATGGTCGGGTTGACAGTTGAAAATTCTGCGCCGCACCGTCACATTGGTTCAACATCTTCTTCAAAAAGGAGCAGTCATGGCTACCGTGAAAGTCGATATCAATAACTTCCAGTCGGAAGTTCTGGAATCCGCAGCACCCGTCCTCGTCGATTTCTGGGCCGAATGGTGCGATCCCTGCAAGATGATTGCTTCGAGCCTCGAGGAAATCTCCGTCGAGATGGAAGGCAAGATCAAGGTCGCCAAGCTCAACATCGATGAAAACCCGGAACTCGCCGCCCAATTGGGCGTGCGCTCCATTCCGGCGCTCGCGATCTTCAAGGGCGGCGAGGTGGCCGATTTCTCGGTCGGCGCCAAACCGAAAACAGCTCTTTTGAATTGGATTTCGAACGCTGCCTGATCGATATCTCTCAATTAGTCTTATTGGCGCGGGCCTGGCGTAGCCGCTTGATTTCCACTCGTACGGATCAGTGGCTCTTGGTTGGTTAGGTATTTGCTTGGACGGAGAAAAGCCAGGCTCCCGCTGTCCAGACGACGATACGGGTCGAGTCTCAGGAACTGAAACGGGGAGAAGGCGGCCTCAGCGGCCGGCAAATGACGCGAGGCTGATGGTAGCTTAGCCGGACGCGTTACTTTCTGCTAAGGGGCCACCCAACCGAACTCGAGAAACGATGCTGGGGCCGTGCTGCATTTGGAAATCTCGAGCTTCCAACCATAGTTGCTATTCGGCGAGCTTGGGGTCTTGTGACGAGACGCCCTGACGCGGGGATTCTCGTCGCGATCGTCAGCATCTCGTAAGCTGCAATCCGCTATACCCGTGATCAGAACCGCCGGCGGGGCTTCTAAAACGGGAGACTAGGCATGGATTTTGTCGAGCGAGGCCGGGCTGATCGTGCTTTGTATACCATCATCGAAGAAGATGTGGAAATCCAGCAGCGCGAGTGGACCAATGCTACGCAGGAAGCGAGCACGGAAGCTTCTCCGTCAGCAACTGACAATCTGGAGCAGCCAAGCGTAGTGAGCTCGGTGGAATCATCCGATCGGGAAGACAATTCGCTCGGTAGTATGTCGCCGCGGCTAGGCGCGGTGCTGGCCGAGATTGAACGTCGCCCGCCTCCTCGCTTGCATCGCCCCTATCGTGAGTCCGCATTGCTTGACAGCCCTCGCCTTTTGCAAAATCCGTCACAGGAGCGCACTTCTGACGGCCTTACGGGCGTCATCGAGGTGCTGGCCGAGATTGAACGTTGCCCGAATCCTCGCCTGAATCGCCCCTATCGTGAGTCCGCATTGTTTGACGGCCCTCGCCTTTTGCGAAATCCGTCACAGGGACGCGCTACTGACGGCCTTACGGAGATCATCGACCGCAACGCCATCTTGGATTCCTCGGGCGGTATCGCTTCGGAGATGGACACTCGCAGTCATTGGGCCAGCGGCGGGCAGGAAGCCAATCCATTGACCTTGTCCGCTTCGGCCGAGCGTGATCATGGCCGTGAACCGACCACCCCGGTTCAGCAAGCCGGCTCATCACTTTCCGTCGAGCCCGTGCGTCATCAAGGCGCCCAGGCCCTGAGATGCGTTTTGCTGGATCGCGGAGAGTTGGTCGGACAAGCGGTGCGTCCTGATAGCGAAGGAGGCCCGCACCGCATCTCCGACGCAATGTCGGACCAGCAGAAGACGCTCGAAGGGACGCTTGCCAGCGCCGAGGCGGTGCTTGCCCGCGACGGCAATCTTGACGGATTTTCGGATCCAGAGTTGGCCGATTTGGTGTACGGCTTCAGCAAATGGCCGAACCAGCAGAAGACGCGTGAAGCGACGCTTGCCATCGCCGGCGCGGTGATTGCCCGCGACGGCAACGGATTCTCGGATGAAGAATTGGGCAATCTGGTGAGCGGTTTCGGCAAGTGGCCGGAAGAAGAAAAAGCACGCAGGGCGATCGTTGCCATCGCCGGCGAGCTCGGTTCCGAGGGCCGTCGCTTCAGCACTTTCAGCACGCCTGCGCTAGTCAGGGTCGCCAACGGTCTGTCGCGGAGTATCGAGGAGGGAGAGGCCGCCGGCGAGGTCGCCGAACCCGCCTTGCTGAAGGACCGGCTGCGTCGGCTGGCGCACCAGCTCCAAAATGCCGAGGATCGGCTGCAGCAGGCCGATGTCCGTGCCATCGCGATTATATTCAAGGCGTTGGGCAAGGCGCAGTTGTTGGACGATCTCGGTGCGCTGGCACAGCCGGGGCTGGAGAGGCTCGAGGAGTTGCGTGCCGCTCCCGAGTTTAAGCGCGACAACAACCTCGAGACGATGGGCAATCTTTGCGCCTCCCTGCTGCCACTGGCTCGCAGCCCGAAGCCGGTGTTGCGCTGGCACCGCAGGCAGGCGCTGAACCTGCTCAACGCCATCCAGCCGGTGGTGGAACACAAGATCGATGCTCATCTCAAGGCAGACCAGGCCGAGCGCACCAACGCCGCCAATGCAAGCCGCTTCCCGGCACTTTCGATCTATCAGGTGCTTAAGAGCCGGGCGGTGCTGGAGACGCTCTACCGGCGGCCCTATGTCGACGGCGACGAGCTCGCCTTGCAGGCCAGGCAAGAAGAGCTGCACGGCAAGACCAGGCAGATCCTGGACAGTGCCCGCGCCCTGATCTACGGCGACCTTTCCTACAAGAGCTGGAACGTGATCGCCGAGATCGAGGCGAAGGAGCCGCTCGAAGCGCTCGACACCTTCATGGCGCAGAACGCATCGATGGTCCAGGCCCAGCATGCAGCCGCCAGCTTCGATGTCCATCGGGTCCTTCAAGCCATGGACCACGAGCCGAGACCGCCGCAAGGCGATGCCGGACTGATGCGGCTGCCGGTGGTTGACATGCAAGGTCGGCCGCTGGTCGGCGAAGCCGAGTTGCGCTATTCCATTTTCCACCGCTTGACCTCGGGCGCGGTGAAGGTGGTGGCGGTGCAGCTAAAGGGAGCTCCGACTGGCGCCATGCTGACACGCACGCTCATCGTGGAGGGCGCGCCCTACCGCATGGACCTGTTCGGCGGCAGCAAACTGAAGCCGCCGGAAAAGAGCCTGAACCAGCTTGCCTCTCAGCTGCCCTTCGCGGCCGAAGAGGCCCCAAGCGGCAAGCTTCTGGCGATCCCCTATGCCGAGACGGCTCCGGGTACGGCCTTTGAGCAGCTGTCGCGGGCCTGGGCGCCGTTCAAAGAAGCCTATTACTATACCCAGCGCCGCGGATTTGCCTCGCCGCCGGGCATCTCCGACGTTGGCCCGCATGATTATGCGCTGGAAGGGCGCTTCAGGCTGTCCCTTCTGCCCGACCGCCCCGCAGGCGCAGTGCATCCCTTCCGGTTCGAGGGGCGAGACGGCGAGATCGCCTTGCGGCCGCATGACGGCTGCGGCTTCATCAGGGCCTCACTGGCCGAGCGCATGCCGGCCATTGCCCGGGCTCGCCACGACGCTCCCGAGCGGATGCCGGCCTTTGCGGATAAAAGGCAATCGGCAGTACCGCCCTCGGCGCTGCAACATTATCCGCGCAGCGTCGAGGTGGCACAGGAGACCCGCGAGAAGGCTCTGGCTTGGCTCGAAACCCATCAAAGCCTCACCGCCGAGGAGCTGTTCCGGACGGTCACGGGCGGGCATATTGGGGGTTCGGGCGCTATCGCCGTGCCGTCCAGCGACGAATACCTGCATGTGCCGACGGCCAAGAGCAAGACCTTGACCCGTGACGCTGGCGTGCTTGTCGGACGCTCTCCCTATGACAAGCCCAACCTGCGCCCGTTCGCTGCCGACCGGGTCAGGTCGGCGCGCGATGGCGATCGGACCGCGGCATTCCTGGATCGGTGCGTGGCCTTCCAATACAGCTTCAACGTCGCGCACAGGTCGGGGGCTGGGCTTGCCGCCGACGATCCGACTTTCTTTGCCAAGGGCATCTTGATCGTTGTGCCCGACGAAATGTGGCCGGCGGACTTCGCCGAGCGCGGGGTGGTGATGTCTGCCGAGGACGTAAAGTGCCATTCGCGCTGGCTGGGGGAAAAGGACCGGGTCAAGGCCGACACCGCGCTCGAGTGCGTCGGGATCCTGCAGGCGACGGAGGTGTTCGCGCCCGGCTCTTTGGTTGCGATTCCGAGCGCCGAACAAAAAAAGCTCGACGGCGATTTTGACGGCGACGCCGTCGTCATCGTCGGCGACCGGCCTCGCCTTTACGAGCATGTGCGCCAGTTCGACGCGCAGCTGCAGGCGCGCGACATCGCCTCGCTGAAGCCGCCGAAGTCGCACACGCCGGCCATTGAGAAAGGCGGCTACCAGTTCAGCCGGTCCAAGCAAATCCTGTCGGCCTCCGGGCCCGTGCTGGAGACCTACAGCTGCCTGCAGCGCAACATGCTGGCGCAGCCGCTGGAGGCGCAACGCTGGTTTGCTGAGCGTGCCATGTTCGGCACCTACGAGGGCATTCATCCTGAGCTCAAGGCCGACATCCTCGCACTGTTGCAGGAAGATCGGCCGGATGGCCAGACTCTCCGTGAGCTCATCGCCAGGGCGGGGGAAGACAGCAAGGCCGCCAGGCATCCGGTGGCCTGCGAACTGGCCGCCTTGCTAGTGGCCGAGCTCCAGGATTGGAACCTGCAGCTCAATAGCGAGCCCGCTCATGAGCAGTCGGACGTCAAGCAGCAGTTAGCGCGATCCGTGGCCTCAACCGGCGCGAAGCCTGCCGTCAGCGCCGACGCCGGCGCGCTCTTCCCGAAACTCAGCGAATCCTATCCGGCAGCCGCTGACGCCAGGAAGCGTATCGACTTCCTGCTCAACCACTACCAGCCGCGCATCGATCCGCGGCCCGACGGCTACAACCCGGACGATCTGCGTGAAAGCGCCATCAATCTGTTGAGCGTCGGCATTAAGGTCGGCACGGATGCCTACAAGTCCGATACCGGTACGCGGGTGTTCACGCAAAAAGCCAACGAATTGCGGCGGCTCTTGGAGCGGAGGCCGGGCTTCAGGCCGGCGCCCTATGTCAAGGCGCAGGCGGCAAAGCTCCACCAGGGCCGGTTTGACGTCATTGGCAGCCTGGCGGATCTGAAGGAGAACCCCACGCTGGCAGCCTCGGTCATGGAGGCCTCGGTCCGACTCGCCGTCGAGAAGCGCATCCTGCCCAGCGCCTTAGCAACCTCGGCGGACGACGACCCCGCCAGCAGGATAACGCTGAGCGTCGAAGAGGCCCTGGAGCGCGCCAGGCTCGAAGCCGCCCCCGCCGAAGCGCAAGAAAGCGCGATTACCGAAACTGTGCATGCGGTTGCCGAGCTTTTGCGGCAGAACGGCATCGAAGTGAAGGTGCCGCATCTTGACCAACGGTCGCGCGGGCAGGTCTCGGTAGCCGACGAGTTGACCGGCCAGAGCGTGAGCGCGGCGCCGGAGGCCCAACTGGTCACCAATGCCGTGCGCCATGTCTTCGAGATCCCGGAGGAGGATTTTACGCGCGGCTTCAGGAGGGCGCAAGTGGCCTTCGAGGAGCGGGACTGCGACGAGGTCGAGACCACCAACTGGTTCATCAGGATGGACACGCCGCGGTTACGCGGCGTTCACACGGCGTTCAGAACCGCGCAGAACTATCGCTTCGTGGTCGAGTTCCATACGCCGGCCAGTTACCGGGCCGAGCTCGCGCAGCGCGCGCAGAGCGAATGCGAGCTGGTCCCCATTCCGCGCGGTGCCTTTGACATATTACACTGGGGCTCGTCAGGAGAAAGCAGGTCGAGGGCGGCAGGGACCTCCAGGTCGAGCACCGTCGCAAGACAACAGATTGCAATCGCTCGCTCGCCGCAAGCCGGCGAGATCCTCGCGGCCCTCGGTACGCGGCCGGTCGTGCTCGTCGGCATGCCGGCGAGCGGCAAGTCGCGCATCGGCGCCCAGCTTGCCAAGGAGTTGGGGGTGGAGTTTGTCGACATCGATAAGCGAATCGTCGCCGCGCACGGCAATCTGAAGGAGATGTTCGACGACCCTGGCCGCGGCGAGGCGCACTTCAGGGACCTGGAGACCAAAGAGCTCGCCAAGCAGCTGGAGAGAGGGCCCATCGTCATCGCAACCGGCGGCGGCTGCTTTGCCAAGGAAACCAATCAAGCCCTGATCCTTGATAAGGCGAGGTCGATCTGGCTCGACACCGAGCCGAAAGAGCTCCGCAGGCGCCTCAAGGGGGACACCACCCGGCCGCTGCTGCAAGGCGTCGACATCGAGCAGAAGGTTAACCAGCTGTACGAAGAGCGCAGTCCGTTCTACCAAAAGGCCGATATCAGGTTGCCCATCGTCCCGCCCTTTCAAAAAGAAAAGAAGGACGCCCGCATTTGCGTGAAGGAACTCTACGCTTTCCTGTGCAGCGACAGAGAAGCCGCTCTGCCCGCTGCCGAGATATCAAATGTCTCCGGTACTTCCGGCGCCGCCATCAGCATGTCCCCATCATCGCATGCACGATGATCATCAGAAGGCTACGATTGGGGCGGCGTCATGGAACCCATCCGGCGGCACCATCGGAGTGAAGGGGAACGCCGCCGCTCCTCGATGTTCGTCGCCGGCCCGCAGAACAGCGGGCGCAGTCAACAGTGTGCCGTCGATGATGCAGATCAGAAGACGGCTCTGCCCCCAGAAAGGAATTGCGCCGGGGGGGGGGGGGGGGCGTGTGCCCGAGCAGTCCTTGACTGCAACGATCACGTACGCTGCCGTGCGCCCACGGCAGCCAGCTTGAGCTCGGACCCAGTCAGGGAGATCGTCGTGCCATCAATTTCGAACTCGGTCCAGACCCGGAAGGTACGATCTCGTTCTGAACAGGAAGGCGCAGCTCCCTTGCGCGCTCGATGCGCTCGGCTTGCTGGAATGCAATCTCTTTGCGGACAAACTTCTCGAGTTCGTCTTCTGCAGTTCGCCTGAAATGCTCGCGCGGCGTCCTCGCAATCCCGTTCCGCTCGACCATGATCCCGCTCCCGGAGAGCTATGACAATACGGCAACAAGGAACCCGGCGCTAGGTTCTGGGGCGCTGAATGCGTGCAAGTTGGGCGCGGTAGACGCCCGCCCACGGCGAAAAAGCGAGAAAACATCAGGGGCTACCTGGGAGCCAGCCGATCTTGTACGGCCCGCCAGGGACTTTGCCTCGTCGCCGTATTCTACGATCATCAGCTACGCCCGCCAGCTTCTCTCCGGTAGAACCTGTTCTCGCCGACGCACACTCTCATGTCAGCTCGCCTGAACCAGATGGCGCGTCCGCACCGCAGCGGCGGATTGCCGGCCGTGAAGATGATCTGCTCGTCCGTCCGCATGCGCAGGACCTCATGCGGCAGCATCAGCGGCCGGCGCGTAAGCTGCTTGGACCGCGTTCTGGAGGAACCCGACATCTGCGAGGATCGGCTCAGTTGATCGACCTCGACGGTCGTGTCACCGCAGCGCTTCGAGATGTAGTCCGCCGTTTCAGGGTCGTTGATCGCCGAGAAGGAGATCCAGGACGCGCTCTCGAACCACTTGCTGGTGGCATCACGTCCGCCATAGGCCTCGCGCATCTGGCCGATCGACTGGTAGAGCATCAAGAGGGTGATGCCGTATTTGCGACCCGCGTCGCGCGCGGTTTCAAGAATGCGCAAGTAGCCGAGACGGGCGACCTCATCGAGCAGGAACAGGGTGTGGCCGGTCACTTCGCCATTGCGATTGTAGATGGCGTTGAGCAGCGATCCGATGATAACGCGGGCGAGGCCGGCATGATTCTCCAGCGTCTTCAGGTCGAGATTGATGAAGGCGTCCGTCCGGCCTTCCGCGATCTCGGCCGTCGTGAAGCTCGAGCCGGACACCAGCGCGGCATAGTTGGCATAGGAGAGCCAGTGGGTTTCCTTCACGGCGTTGGCGTAGACGCCGCTAAAGGTTTCCGGGGTCATGGCGATGAAGGGCGCGACATTCTCCTTCACGAATCCAGAGCCGGAGTTTTCGTAAATCGTCTGCAGGCGTTGGCGCAACTTCGGCTCCGGCTCGGAGAGATTGGCGCGGACCTGGCGGAGGTGCTGATCCTTCTTTTCCGTGTGACCAGACAGGCAGACATCGGCGGTCAACGCCGTCAGCAGCTGCAACGCCGAGGCACGAAAGAAGTCGTCCCGCGCCGAGCCCTGGCGTGGATTGTCGGTCATGATCCATGAGGCGACGGCGGCAATGTCCTCTTCCTTGGTTGCGCCGTGCTGGCCGATCCAGTCGAGCACATTGAAGCCGACGCCTAAGGAGCGCGGGTCGAGCACGAAGACCTGACGACCCGCACCATGCCGGTGTCCCGTGACCATCGGTGCGACCTCGTCTGAGGGGTCGAGAACGACCAGTCCGCCGCCCCATTTGAGCGCCGTCGGCACCGTCATGGATGTCGTCTTGAAGCCGCCGGAACCGGCGAACACGATGCCGTGCGACGATCCAAATGACCCGTCAAAGCAGAGGAGGGGAGACCTGCCGCCGCTGCCCCATGTCTCAGGGTCGTCGGCGCGGAAGGACTGGTCGGCGACCGCTTCCCGATCGACGCGATAGCGCTCCCCGACCACGATGCCACCCGCCTCCTGGAACAGCCGCGCAGCCTCGGTCATCGTCATCCAGTCCGACTCGCCATGGATGGCGCGTTGGCCGCGAATGCGGCGCGGCGCTGTGGCCGCAAAGGCGGCGTTGCCCTTCATGGCCACCCGCAGCCCGAACACGGTCGCGAGCGCAGCGATCGTCGCTCCAGTGATGGTCGAGGGATCGGCATAAGCGACAAGCCGGTCTCCAGCGGGCAGGGCATTGGCAAAGGAATGGAGGCGGGCGATCTCGCGCGAGGCGGCGATCGCGACCACCAGCAGGCCGCCGAACACGACGCTCCAACCGGCCCAGCGGATCGCTGTCGCACCAGCCGCCGCGAACAGGAAGACCACGCCGATCGCCGCAGCGATCACGTAGGGCAGGGCGATGCCGATCCGGCCGAGCACCAGGTGCGCGTTTGGGGTTCTTCCGAACTTCGAAAGCCACGCTTCGATGCCGGTGAGGGCAAGGCACAAGCCCGCCATCAGCACGGCCGGCGCGAGCGCCAGCGCGATCTTATTTGTTCTCATGGCCAAACGCCTTCGCGCCGATCGCCATCAGGCGCTCGCGTTCCGCCTCGTTGCCGCGCAAACGATCGGCGGCATCAAGCAACAGGCCGAGCAACAGCGCGCGCTTCTCGTAGCGCAGCCCGGCCTTCACGATCAGGCCGCCGAGCTCGATCTTCTCCCGTGTGTCCTTCTTGCGGGCGTCATTGGCATCGGAGCGGCGCATGCGTTCAGCCCTGTTCAGCCACGCCCGAAAACGCGCCAGGCGGGACGGCCGTGGCCGCCTCGGCGGGTCGGCTCCCGCCTTTGCGAAACCGGCCAGCGATCTCCTCGAATGCAGACAGCAACGCGCCTTCCTCGATCTCGATCTCTCCCATCCCAGCCTTGAGCGCGATGCGGCCGATGCGCTCGGCCTCCCGCGTCTCAGCCTGCTTCAGCTGGTCCTGGAGCCGTGCGATTTCGTCCCTGATTTGCCGCGAGGGCTTTTTCATTCCGGAAGACCCTTCCTATCGAACTGCGCGAAGCGCGTGACAAGAAAGCCAGGGAGAGCGCGAAGCGCGACCCGGGTAATTAACGGGGTCGGCGAAGCCGACGCTTTGGAAGATCATCCCGCCGTTCCGAAGGAGCGGCTTCCCAAGGGCGCAGTAATACGTCGCTGACGCGACGTCCTGCTTCCCGCCTCGAACAGGCGGCCGGTTCCGACGAACAGCATGTTCACTCGTTTCGGGATCGCTCCAGCCGTGGCCATCACCCATTTCACGCCCCAGCTTATCGGACGCGGCGATGGCCGCAGCGCCGTGCTGGCTGCCGCCTACCGGCATTGCGCGAAGATGGAATTCGAGGCCGAGGGCCGCACCGTCGACTATTCCAACAAGGGCGGGATGATCCACGAGGAATTCCAGGTTCCGCCGAACGCGCCCGCCTGGCTTCGGACGATGATCGCCGATCGCTCCATCGCGGGTGCGTCGGAGGCCTTCTGGAACAAGGTCGAGGCCTTCGAAAAGCGCGCGGATGCGCAGTTCGCCAAGGAGTTCATCATCGCGCTGCCTGTCGAACTGACACCTAAGCAGAACATCGCGCTGATGCGCCAGTTCGTGGCGGAGCAGGTGCTGTCGCGCGGACAGGTTGCGGACTGGGTCTATCATGACGAGCCGGGCAATCCGCATGTCCACCTCATGACAACGCTGCGGCCTCTCACCGAGGGTGGATTCGGGCCAAAGCGGGTCGCGGTTATCGGTGAGGACGGGCAGCCGCTGCGCATGAAGTCCGGCAAGATCGTCTACCGGCTTTGGGCCGGCGAGAAACAGGAGTTCCTCGAGCAGCGCAACGGCTGGCTCGAGTTGCAGAACCAGCATCTCGCCCTGAACGGTCACGAGATTCGGGTCGATGGGCGGTCCTACGCCGAGCGTGGGATCGATGTCGTGCCAACCACCCATATCGGCGTTGCGGCCAAAGCCATCCAGCGCCGGGCGGAGCGCGAGGGGCGCGATCCCGACCTCGAACGGCTGCGCGTCTTCGAGGAGAACCGCGCCGAAACTCTCAGGCGAATCCAGCGCCGTCCGGAGATCGTGCTCGACATGATTTCGCGGGAAAAGAGCGTGTTCGATGAGCGGGATGTCGGCAAGCTCCTGCATCGCTATGTCGACGATGCCGGAACCTTCCAGCACTTGATGGCGCGGGTGCTGCAAAGCCCCGATGCGCTGCGGCTGGAAGGCGAGACGATCGACTTCGCCACGGGCGCGCGGGTACCGGCGAAATATACGACACGCGAGCTGATCCGGCTCGAAGCGGAGATGGCGCGGCGCGCGGTCCACCTCTCGGGCAGGGAGGAATTCGCGGTGAAGGCACCAATCATCGCCGCCGTGTCCGCGCGGCACACCAACCTCTCGGTCGAGCAGCGCACCGCCATCGAGCATCTGGCGTCCGGAGAGAGGATCGCGGCGGTTGTCGGCCGGGCTGGGGCGGGCAAGACCACGATGATGCGGGCCGCGCGCGAGGTGTGGGAGGCCGCCGGCTACCGCGTCGTTGGCGGCGCCTTGGCGGGCAAGGCGGCCGAGGGATTGGAGAAGGAGGCGGGCATCGAGTCGCGCACGCTGGCCTCCTGGGAGTTGCGTTGGAAGAACGGGCGCGACGGCCTCGATGATAGAACGGTTTTTGTTCTGGACGAAGCCGGCATGGTCGCCTCGCGGCAGATGGCGCTGTTCGTCGAAACAGCATCAAAGGCAGGAGCGAAGCTCGTCCTGGTCGGCGATCCCGAGCAGCTTCAGCCGATCGAAGCGGGGGCGGCATTCCGCGCGATCGTCGAGCGCGTCGGCTATGCTGAACTCGAAACGATCTATCGCCAGCGCCAGCAATGGATGCGCGACGCCTCGCTCGATCTTGCCCGTGGCCGGACGGCGCAGGCCCTGTCCGCCTATGGTCACCATGGACGTCTGTTCGGCTCGGAGTTGAAGGCGCAGGCGATCGACAATCTGATCGCCGATTGGAATCGCGACTACGATCCGTCCAAGTCGACATTGATCCTGGCGCATCTGCGCCGCGACGTCCGCGCGCTGAACGAAATGGCGCGGGCTAAACTCGTCGAGCGCGGTCTGGTCGGAGCAGGACATGCCTTCCGGACCGAGGATGGCGGGCGCAGGTTTGCCCCGGGCGACCAGATCGTCTTCTTGAAAAACGAGGGCTCGCTCGGCGTCAAAAACGGCATGATCGGCAGGGTCGTGGAAGCCGAGCCGGCGCGCCTGGTCGCCGAGATCGGCGAGGGCGAGGGCCGCCGCCGCGTCGAGGTCGATCAGCGCTTCTATCGCAATGTCGACCACGGCTATGCGACGACCGTGCATAAGGCGCAAGGAGCGACGGTCGACCGGGTCAAGGTGCTGGCAACGCTGTCCCTCGACAAGCACCTGAGCTACGTCGCGCTGACCCGCCACCGCGAGGATGTGGCGCTCTACTACGGCCGGCGTTCGTTCCAGAAGGCAGGCGGCCTGATCCCGATCCTGTCGCAGCGCCGCGCGAAAGAAACCACGCTCGATTACGAACGCGGCAGTCTCTATCGCGATGCGCTGCGTTTCGCCGCGAACCGCGGACTGCACATCGTCAAGGTGGCGCGCACGCTCTTGAACGACCGCCTGCGCTGGACGGTTCGTCAGAAGCTGCGCCTTGCCGACGTCGGCCGTCGGCTGCGCGCGCTCGGCGAAAAACTAGGCCTCATCGACAGCCGCAAACCCATCATCAGCACCGCACACAAGGAGGAGAAGCCCATGGTCGCCGGCGTGATGACGTTTCCGAAATCCCTCATCGACACCGTCGAGGACAGGATCCTCGCCGATCCCGCCATCAAGCAGCAGTGGGAGCAAGTCTCCACTCGCTTCCGCCTCGTCTTTGCCAATCCCGAGCGCGCGTTCCGCGCGACGAACTTCGACGCCGTGCTGAAAGATTCCGCCGCGGCGACTTCGACGCTCGCCCTGCTCGCCTCGAACCCTGACTCGTTCGGGGCGCTGCGCGGCAAGACCGGCCTGCTGGCGGGCAAGGCCGACAAACAGGAGCGCCAGCGCGCCGAGGCCAATGTGCCGGCGCTCAAGCGCGACATCGAGCGTTACTTACGTCTTCGGGCCGAGGCCGAGCACAAGCATGAAGCCGAGGAACGCGCGACCCGGCAGCGGGTCGCGATCGACATCCCCGCGTTGTCACGCGACGCGCGTCGCGTACTCGAGCGCGTGCGCGATGCCATCGACCGCAACGACCTGCCCAGCGCGCTCGAATTCGCGCTCGCGGACAGGATGGTGAAAGCGGAAATCGACGGTTTCAACAAGGCTGTCGCAGAGCGTTTTGGCGATCGCACATTCCTGCCGAACGCGGCCGGGGAGGCGAAGGGGCAGGCCTTCGAGAAGGCGGCGGCTGGCATGGATCCAGCGCGTCGTGACCAGCTCAAGGAAGCCTGGCCTGCGATGCGTGCGGCACAGCAACTCGCCGCCCAGGAGCGTGCCGCGCAGGCCCTCAAGCAGGCCGAGGCACAGCGTCTAACCGAAAGCCCGGGGCAGACCCTGAAATGAGCATTCGGCACCTCCCCTTGCTGATCCTGGCGGCGGGCGCCGGACTCGTCGCTGCCTTCGCGGGCGCTGGCTGGTGCGCCGGACTGCGCATCAACATGACGCCGAGCTATCCGCGGGGTCTCTGGCGGATCGAGCCGCTGGATCGTGAGGCCGCCGTCGGCGATCTCGTCTTCATCTGTCCGCCGGACACGGCCGAGTTCGAGCGCGCCTTTGCGCGCGGCTACCTCCGGCGCGGACTTTGCGCCGGGGGCTTAAGCCCCCTCATCAAGACCGTCGCCGCGATCGGCGGCCAACGCCTCGATGTGGCTGATCAGGTCTCGATCGACGGCCGTCAGCTCCCCGATTCCGATGTCCGGCATACCGATGCCGCCGGCCGTCCTCTCGCGCCGTTTGCCGGCGGCGTCATTCCCGCCGGCGAGCTCTATCTCCACTCCGACTTCGCAGGCTCCTATGATTCCCGCTACTTTGGCCCGATCCCATCATCGGGCATTCTCGGCCTCGCCCGGCCGGTCCTCGCCATCGGCCCATAGCTCCTGGCGCGGCGGGGCGATGGCCGGCGCCGCGGCCGCAGTCGGGGCTGCTGCCTGGTGCGGTCACCCACTCGCTCTGCCGCTCGCCTGCGCCTTCCCGACGCTTTGGGCGTTCGCGCCGTCGCGGTTGATCTCAGCGGCAGTGAGCGCGGCCTATTTCCTTGCGGCTTCGCGTGGGCTGCCGCAAGGCGTCGTCAATTTCTACGATACAGATTTTGGTGTTGGCATCGCCTTGTGGATCGGCGCGGCGGCGATCTTCGCCCTGGTCCACGCCGTGCTGTGGCAAAGGCGGCCGGGATGGGGGATGGCGCTTTGGTTTGGGCTCGGGGCGGTCTTGATGAGCGTGCCGCCTTTCGGGGTCGTCGGATGGGCGCAGCCGATCACGGCGGCCGGTGTCCTGTTTCCCGGATGGGGATGGTGGGGACTGGCGGCGACTGTGGCTATCCTGCTCACCATGACGACAGGCACATGGCCTGCCGCAGCGATCCTCGCGGCCGGCTTCTGGGCTTGGTCGGCGGCGCACTGGATTGCGCCGGCCCAACCAGACGGATGGACTGGTCTCGATACCAAGCTTGGACGCGGGCTCGGCCGGGCCCCGGACCTCGAGCAATCCCAAGCGCTTCTCCAGCGCGTGCGCGAAGTGGGCGCGGTCGAAGCCCGCGTTGTCGTGCTTCCCGAGAGTGCCGCCGGGCTGTGGACGCCGACCACGAGCGCCTTCTGGATGGACGGCCTTCGCGGCACCGACATCACGGTGATCGCCGGTGCCGCGATCGTCGATCGCCAAGGCTATGACAACACCATGATGGAGATGAGCGCCGGTCGCGCGCGCCGGCTCTATGGCGAGCGCATGCCGGTGCCGATCTCGATGTGGCAACCCTGGCTCGCATGGACGGGGCAGGGCGGAGGCGCCAGCGCCACGTTCTTCGGCAACCCCATCGTGGAGTCGGCCGGCCGGCGCGTCGCGCCGCTGATCTGTTACGAGCAGTTGCTCGTCTGGCCCGTCCTGCAGTCGATGCTCCACTCGCCCGACGTGCTTGTCGCGATCGGCAACGATTGGTGGACAGCCGGCACAGGCATCCTCCCGATTCAAAGAGCGACCACCCAAGCCTGGGCGCGCCTGTTCGCCCTGCCGCTCGTGCTCTCGTTCAACACCTGAAGGGGTTCATCATGATCGATGCCGCCACCATTCATCAATGTGCCGATCCAGATTTGAAGCCGGCGATCGTCGAGAAGTTCATCCGCGCCGTCGGATCGCTCGATCCGCTTGCCGTCACCATCCGCACTGGAAACCGCGTCATCCTCGTGACGCCGCCCAAGACGCCAGACGACGCCATGGAGTTGGTCCGCCGTTACGTCGGCCAAGCGATGGTCCGCGTCGGCGTGACCCAATATCCGGCCGGGCTCGGCATCAGCGACGTCGCCGAACTCAAACCAGATCTGATCGATGCCTGTGCCAATCTCAGGATGGGAACCGCACTCTTCGGCAAGGTCTATCGCATCGTTACGAAGTGGTATGGCGCACCGGTCGACGAGGCGTTCGGCGATGCGATTGACGCGTGGAAGACCGGTTATTTCGACGGGAAATACGTGTTCGACGAACCCGATCCCGGTAGTCTGCCGGTCCGCAAGCCTCAGCCGGACTCTGGCGACGAGCCCGTGGACGGGAATGACGCGGCGAGGTCCGCGAGCGGTCCGGTCAATGGGACCCCGCAGGAGCCGGACAACCCAAACAAGGCGGGCATCCGGATCGATCTGACCGGCATTGGTGTCAGCAAACCGAAATAGGCCGGCCTGCGGGTCGCGACAATGGGGGCTGGACAGCCAAGCCTGGTATAGGGGAGCTGCAAAGCAGCGTTATCGCCCATCAGCTCCGTAATGCTGAGATGCAGCCGCTCGGCGATCCAGCCAATTCTGTTCCGGCGCGGGGGACTCTTTTCCGATGCTCATCAGCAGGTGTCGTACGCCGTCAATCATCCGGCTCGCCTTTCATCTCGGTCGGCTGTTGGCCGGCTCAGACTGAGCCGGTTTGATTGAATCCGCCATATTCTCCACGGCTGGCGCCAGACCCCCGATCGATCTATAAGGAATCACAGGGCAGTACGCACTGCCTGGAGGTGTGGAAACCTCTGTCTAGCGGTTGGTGCCGGCCGTGACGGCATCAGGATCCTCTGACCTATTGGCCGGGGGCCTGTGACGTATGTCCAGGTGCCTCGGTGCTAAAGGTCGCAGGGCTGTCTAGACACAGTTTCCAACCCCCGGCTAGGGATCAAAGGATTATCGTCGGCGGGGGCGCACCGCGGACCAGGCCCGTGTGAGAGTTATGGTATCGATCAAGGATGATGAATCGCCCGGCACCGGGCTCAATTGCGATCTCGATCGCATCTTTGGCGGAATGACGCAACCGGAGATTGAACACCTGACCGTCGATGCTATTCGCGAATACCGGGTTAGCGTCGCGCTCGCAGAGACCGCCCGACTGGACTGGGCAGCCGCAGAGACTGACACAAACTGTGGCCCAGAACGCCGGGCGGAACTCCAACGAATTCATGAACACGCGGAAGCCGAACATCGGGCGCGCCAGCTTGTCTTGAACAACCTGATCGATCGGCTCGGCTACGTTCCAAAGGTACCGGCCGGATAATCGGCAAACTCGCAGACTTCGTGAATCAGCGCGCACCGGTGTGGGCGTCGTGGCTTCCGTCTTTGTCTCGCTCGGGGCATTACCCAACATGAGAGTGAGTGCTGCCCCGGGGCGCTCACGCCGGATCTAGATCAACTCTTTCTCCATGGCGATGCGGACGGCGTGCTGGAGATTGCTGGCGCCGAGTTTGTCGCGCGCGTTATCCAGATAGAATTGGACCGTTCGTGGCTTGATCCCAAGCAAGTCGGCGATCACGTTCATCGACTTGCCATATGAAGACCAGCTGAGTGAAATCGCTTCCTGCGTCGACAACGTCACATCCCCCGTTTTGAACGACGACGCAGACGCCAGGCTAAGATGAACATGAATGTAGGCGAGCGCCAATGCCGCCTGCATCGGGTCCCATGGCGGAACCTCGACCCGCCGACGATCTGATGCGAGCGTGATCATCGCGGTGCGGCCATAGCTTGTCCTGATCGGAATGGAAACGCCGGAGCGAATGCCGAAGTCAGTTGCCTCGGAATAGAATTGCCTGACCTCGCGCGAACTCTTGCGCACGTCGCGTTCCTGACCAGGCGAACATCCGCATGCTGCGTTTGGCGGTCGTTACGACAGGGTCAATGATCGTGTAATGCTTTGCAAGATAGAGGTTCTGCCATTCCGCGGGATAATCGCTCAAAGCGACCACATCATCGGCGTTGATATGAATGTAGGCATAGCGATCGAAGCCAGATGAGACAGTGAACTTTTTGATCGCGTTGCGAATGGAACGCTCGTCGCGTGCGAGATCGATGGCGTCCATTAACGCCTGCAATTGCCCATCCAATTTAAGTTCCTCCCAGTCTTCATCTTCCGAGCGTCCGCGCGATGGCGACCTTGCTCGTCGGATGAGCGTCACGGTTCTGTCATTGTTCTGATTTGATGACCGTTTTGAGCGACTCGACGGAATTCAACCTCCCTGCTTTGCTTACTATTCACCCCGCATCTAATCGTGCGTCCCGGCCCTCTGCGTTCTGATCCGGCCGCAGCCCCAAACCTGGCTCTTCAACTCAAGGCTCAATGGTTGCCGCGGATCGGACGCTCGGGTCTGCGTTGGTCCTCGGCGTGAAGGCTATAGCGCTTTGCGTCGTGCAGACGAGCCGGGTGCCAACACCACGCGACCATTTCGTGCTGAAGCAGTAACGCGCGCTGCCCGGACAGACAAATAGGCACTTTTGGGTCGGTCATAGGAGAAGCCTATGGGGAATGTCTCGGTGGTGGCGCTGATGGCGGATGACCGCCGAAGATGGCCGCATCCTGCAGCCGCCTTATGGGTCCTGATCGGCTAACACATTCAACATGGATATGACGGCGGAATGCGAGTCTGCATGGAGCATCACCGGCGACAGACGAACTGCGCGAGCTGGAGCGCAGCACGAGGATGCGCGCTTCAGGGAGCTGGCTGTGCGGCGATCCAATCAGAAATGTTGCCGTGGTCATCTTGGTCTGATGTTGATGCCGGTCGGAGTTGGGTTTACCGGGAAGGGCTGTCGGCTTCGCTAACAGGTCCTGACTTCGCGGCGTCAGATAACCATGCCATGGCTGTTTTGCGACGGTGGCCTCTCGGACTCGCCACGAATGCCGACGTCCGTCGGCTGGATGACGAGCGTTGCAGTCGGCGAGGACGTAGTCTCGAGGCGTCGCTCGCGATTGGTCCGACAGTGAGATGTCCGGCTCTCGTGGTCGCGGGGGGTGATCAATCCTGGGCTGGAGCTTCGATTGGAATGGCAAAGCCGGACTTTACGCGGTCCAGGATAACCATCGTCTTGAAGCCCTTAATGTCTGGGTTCTTGTAAAAGAATTGCTGGGTGAACTCCTCATAATCTTCCATGGTGCGGGCGGTCATGTACAGGACCAAGTCGGCATCGCCGGTGACGTAAAACCCGTTGACGATTTCATCGTTCGTTTTGATCGCCTTCTTCAACCTGTCGATGATGTCTGAACGCTCGCGCTCCAAGGTCACCAGCACAAGCATTTGAATTGGCCTTCCCGCTGCCTTCGGCGAAACGATTGAGACGTCTGCCTCGATGATACCTTCGGAACGAAGTCTCTTCAGTCGTCGTTGACACGCGGTGGCAGAAAGCCCCGCCATCTCGCCGATCGCATCGGAGGTTAGACGGTTGTTCCTTTGCACGATCTGGAGGATACGGGCATCTATTCGGTCGTAGGGCATAATCCGCTCCAGCCTAAGGTGGATTTAGTTCTGAAAACTTGCCAAGAAGCAGAAAATCATCCCAAGATAGAATAATACGACGAAAATCTGCGCTCGAACAGCAAGCTAACGAGCAGGGATGGTGCGGGCGAGACTGGAACAGCCGTGGGAGCACGGTTGCCGTTGGCGTAAGGCGGGCAGGGCATCACCAACGTGCGCAGCTTCTACGTCGATCAGGTCATGTCAACTTGGTGAGACAAGAAGCTCACAGATGATCTTGCGACGGAGCCGGAACACCTCGCGGTTAACAGCAAAAGTGGACGCTGGATGCTCGCCTCGATGCGCCGCCGTTCAAGAATTTTACTTCGGTCTTCGGCGAACGGTTCCGATGTCGACAATTGCTTCGACTTCGCTGGTCGGGGCCGTTAGCGCCTCTGGCACTTCGCGCTCTCAGCGGATCGGAACATCACCACCGGCTGACGCGCACTGTTGACTGACGCCACGGCGATTTCGCAGATTGAAAGGCAGACGAAGCGATTTGGAACGCGGGTTTTCATGATAGCCGACGGCAAATTTTCCTTTCGGCCCGCACGTCGGGAAGATGCGGAAACGGTTTTCAACATCACCAAGGCGTCGATCGCTGGGCTTGCGGGCGCATCCTACTCGCGGGCTCAAATCGAGAATTGGATGGGGGAGCGTACGCCGATATTTTACGAAGGCCTTATTGCCAAGGGACGGATGACCGTGTGTCAGCGCGGAGACGTCGTGGTTGCATTTGTCGACGTCGAGCCTGGCGAGGTAACCAGATTGTTCATACTGCCCGAGGCAGCAGGCGTCGGACTTGGCCGGCGGTTGCTCGAGATCGGTATAGCGCAAGCGCGCTTGGGCCATAGCGGGCCAATCAGGCTTGAGGCGACGATCAACGCCGAAGGCTTCTACCGAAAATGCGGCTTTCGCAGCGTGGGCCGAGGCTCGTTCTCTCACGGTCTCGGCGGCATGCCTATTGAGGTCATATACATGGAGCTGTGAATTTCGACGCACCACGCGGCCGGATTGCCACGACACGGGGCACCTGATCAGATACGAGGCCCGGTCAGCCGACGCCGGTTATGCTGACGGGCGGCCAGGACGTTCGATACCTATGGATGCGCGCTCCCGGGACGAGGTCAGGGCGATGCAGCGCGCGCTCATGCTGCTGGGCCCGCAACTGCAGATTGCCTCAATTTGAAATTTGCACCCGAAAGCCCGACGGAATGGGTAGACCATCGCGTGGTCATGGTCCTGCGTCATGGGGCTCCATCGGTATTGCTGCCCGCCGGTTACCCTCCGTAACCGCTTGTTCCGGAGTTGCGCAAAATCGGCCATGGCATACCCTCTTACCCTTGTAGTTGGCCAGCGTTTGAACCAATTGCGATGCCGCACGCTCCTTCCAGTCCTCTTCGATCACATCCAGAGTGCCAAGCGACCCCAGCGACAGCTCCACCAATTCGATAGCGCGCTCCTTGTTGTCGATTTCATAATAATACTGAGCGACCGCCTCATACGAGCCTATTTTCACGCCGCTACCGCCGCGGGGGTTGAGCTTGAGGATATTGTGCCGCGCACGTCGGGCCATTGCGACGGAGTGTGCTCATGATGCGTGATGATGGACCATGTCCATCTCCTGGCAGCGACCGACATCGCCCAGGTAGTGGACTCCGTCGCTTATGATGAGACGAGCGCGGGCTCGACCGCTTGCGCGTGCGCAAGTTGCTCCGGCGGTTTGAACGTTGCCAAGACCTTGTCCGCTGGCTCACCCGCCAGATCCGAAATGAACTTGACTATTTGCTGTCGGCTCTGGATACCGAGCAACGGCTGTGGCTCCGAGAGAAAATCGAAGAACGCGCTTCCGATCTTTGCGTTGACAGCAGCGGCTGGAAATAGCAGTTCCGCATGCGCTGCGTATTTCTTATCGCCGAGAAACAGCCGAGTAACTTCCGTCGCGGCCTTGGCGCGGTGGTCCCAATGCTTGTCGAATTGATCCTGCAGCCATTCGTAGGTGATCCTGTCCTTGTGCTCCTTCAGCGCGCGGATCAGTAGCACGGATTGGACAACTGCATTTTGCGCGCCCTGACCGCCGAGCGGATCAAAGGAGACTGCCGCATCTCCGATTGCTGCAACAGCGTGTCCGTTTTTGGTGCGGGCGACGGCGCGTCGAGCAGTCGGTGAGACCGCGCCGAGAAGCCAGGAGTGTGGATCCTCGTGCAAGGGTTTCAGCTGATCGATCAGCTCCGCATCTTCCGGGAAATAGGTTGCGAACAGCTTCACCACGGCGTCGCGCGCGCTCTGAGGATCTTTTACGGTGTTGAAGATGTCGATCCAGGGGCTGCCGGGCTTGGCGAAGCCAATGAACGCCCGGGTGGCGCCGAGATCCTTGTGCAGATAAGGACCGAAGAACGTCTCCCCGAAATCGGCATGGATGTTGAACCAGTTGTGCCTGGCGCCGTCCGAGCTGCGATAGGCGAACTGATGATCGGCACGATCCAGATCCTTGAATGTTGCGAGCAACAGGTGCCGCTGCGGTTCGGCGTAGACAGTGCGATCGGGGTCAACCGGGAACAGGGTCGACAATCCGCCCTTGCCCGTCGCAACGAGGGTAAGATCGGCGTCTGCTGCAATTGCGTCCAGATCTTCCGTCGTGACCGTACGCACGACGAACTTTCCGCCTCGCGCCAGGAAGCGACCGAGGCGGTCGTCGGCACGCAGCCGCGTATCCACCGCCTGCGCCCGATAGTTGAAGGGACGGTCGAACTCGATAACGGGTGTTCGGGTTTCGCCGGTGCCGGAGAATATCCGGACGCTCATCCCTGTGCTGGTTCCGGCGTCATAGAGGTCCTCGATGACCTCGGCATCGTATTCGAGGGATTTGCCGAAATAGACAGCCGTTCCCGTAGGAGGCACATCGTTGCGTAGCGACGCGCGGTCCCGGTCGCTGTAAATGGTGACGTCAAATCCTGCGTTGACGAGGCCAAGTCCGGCCGTCGTTCCGGCTAGACCCGCTCCGATAATTGCGACTGTCCGCTTGTTGGACACTTGGCTCTCCTGATGGAATAATGGATTGGTGGCGATGGGGGGCGTGCCTCTCGGCACGGCGTAAAGCGGTCAAACGAGCGCCTGCTAACTGGCGTGTTGTCGTGTGGAACGAACGCCGGCACTCCAGGCATATGGAAGCGCCGCGCCATTCAGCTCGTACGCACCGATTGCGCGGAGTTTGAAGATCGCGGGGTTGTGGGAAGCGATGGTACGTGCGTTTCGCCAGTGCCGATCGATGGCGAGCTTCTCCGAGCTGAGGGAGGCACCGCCCACCTCGAAAAGCGTGGTCACGGCGTCGAGCACGAGCTTGATGACCGTCACCTGCGCCTGCGCCGCCGCAAGTTCGGAGGCATCGAGCTGCTGCGGGTCCTGGTGGCGACCATCAAGCGTCTGCGCGAGCTCGTCGACCGCGGCGAGAACCGTTGCTCGCGCGCCAAACGCGGCGCTGAGGAGCTGGCCGATGACCTGCTGCACCAGGGGATCGTTGCGTGGCAGGTCGGCGACGGCATGGGTGAACGTGCGCGTTCGTGCTTTGATCCAGTCGCTCGTATCCGCCGCGGCGCGTTTCGCGATCCCTGCGAGCGTGGCGAGCAGGATCAGCTGAACATGGGCCGTTCCAAATACCCGGCCTTCCGTGCCGTAGCCGGGACCGATGATCCGATCCGGGGTGACCGTGACATTCTTGAACTCCGCCGTGCCGCTTGCAGTGAGCCGCTGGCCGAAGCCGTCCCAGTCGTCCTCAACGTTGACGCCTGGCTGGCTGGTGTCAACCAGAACAGTAACCCGCTTGCCGTCTTGGTCGGCCGCGACGAGAAGGTGGTCGGCGTAGAGTGTGCCGGTCGTGTAATACTTCAGCCCGTTGAGCCGCAGCGCGGCTTCTTCCGATGTGACGGCGGTCCGGTAGCGATCGACCGCACCAACGCCTGGCTCGGTGACGGCGACCCCGACAAGCGCGCCGTTCGCGATAGCTCCGAGCCATCGTGCCTTAACTGCCTCATCCTTGTTCAGCCGCAAGTCTTCGACCAGGTTGAAGTGTGCGCGTAACGCCTGCGGCAGGTTGGAATCCGCGGCCGCGAGCTCGATCAGCAGCTCGAACGTCTGGCGGAGCGTCGCGCCGAGCCCTCCGAACTCGATCGGCACACGCAAAGCTCCGAAGCCGGCTTCCTTCAACAGCCTGATTTCCTCGATCGGTAGCGTGCGGTTTCGCTCGCGCGCGACCGCACCTGCCGCGATCGTCTCGAAAATTGGAGCGAAACGCTTGTGAAGGGCGTCGTCGCTGATGCTCGGTCTGCCAGGATGAATGGTCATCGTGCTGCGTTTGCTGGTTACATGAGTTCTTGGATGGATGGAATTGTTGTCTCGAAGAATACCCCGCTCGCGTGCGAGGGCCAGACTGAATTTCTGTTCGGATGCAACACAATCGTTTGGGGCTTCGCGTCGCGCGAAGGAAAATCTGCTGTGTGAGCTTGCCGATCGATGTCGCCTGAAGTGACGCAACGGTCGGCGACAAAGACTGCGATGCTCGCGGTTATATCGATCGCGAATGAAGTCTTCTCCGTGACCCCCCGATCGACGCGTCGGATCGTGTCGAAACGCGATCGATCGAAGCACGTTGTTGTCGCAGCTTACATCGAGTGTGCCGCATGATCTGAACCTGCGACGCAAAGCTGAAAGGAGCCAAGAGCGAATTCTTCATCCTGCAACGGGATACCACGAAAGATGCGTGTCGAAAAAGATCGATAAACGCGATGGACGATGGATCGCGTGTTGTGGCGAGATGTCGCGCGAAAGAGCCAACGGTGTCGCGCTGAGCGACGCCACGGAGATGTGTGAATGGCGCGACAGATTCGGTTCAATGCATTCGACATGAATTGTGTCGGTCATCAGTCTCCCGGTGTCTGGGCGCATCCGCGAGACCGCTCCTACAAGTACAAGGATCTTGATTATTGGCAGGATCTCGGGCGAACGCTGGAGCGGGGGATATTTGACGGCATCTTCATCGCCGACGTGATCGGCTACTATGACGTCTACAAGAACTCTCTGTTCCATGCGCTCGAGCAGGCGGCGCAGATCCCCGTCAACGATCCCTTGCAACTGGTCGCGCCGATTGCCCTTGCAACCGAGCATCTCGGCATCGGCATCACGGCATCGACGTCATTTGAGCATCCCTACACGTTCGCGCGCAGGCTCTCGACCGCGGATCATCACAGCAAGGGCCGCGTCGGATGGAACATCGTGACCTCGTATCTGGAGAGTGGAGCCAAGAACATCGGCCAGGGCGGGCTACGCCGTCACGACAACCGGTACGAGGTGGCGGCCGAATATGCCGAGGTGCTCTACAAGTTGCTGGAGGGGAGCTGGGAGGAGGGGGCCGTTCTGCGCGATGCCGGGAAGCGGATATTCACCGACCCTTCGAAAGTTCATGAGATCGCCCACAAGGGCCGATACTTTGACGTGCCGGGCTATCATCTCTGTGAGCCGTCGCCGCAGCGGACGCCGGTGCTGTATCAGGCCGGAGCCTCCGGTGCCGGCAAGGCGTTTGCTGCCGGGCACGCCGAATGCGTGTTTGTCGCTGCTCCGATCAAGCCGGTCCTGAAGTCCTATGTGGCCGAGGTGCGGCGGCTCGCGGCTGAGGCCGGTCGCGATCCGCGCAAGGTGCTGACCTACAATCTGGTCACGGTGATTGTCGATGAAACCGACGCGAAGGCGGAGGCAAAGTTCAGGGAGTATCAGCAATACGCCTCCTATGACGGCGCGCTCGTGTTCATGTCCGGATGGAGCGGCATCGATTTCGGACAGTATGCACCGACCGATCTGGTCAGGAAGGTCGAGACGAATGCGATCGTTTCCGTGGTCGATCATCTCGCCAGCGGCAGCAAGTCCTGGACCATCGAGGAGCTTGCGCGCTGGGGCGGCATCGGCGGGCTCGGCCCGGTGTTCGTCGGTTCGGCGTCGACGGTAGCCGATATCCTGCAACAATGGGTGGAGGAGACCGACGTCGACGGATTCAATCTCGCCTATGCAGTGACGCCGGAGACCTTCGAGGACGTTGTCGATCTGCTGGTTCCGGAGCTGCAGAAGCGTGGCGTCTATCCGACCGGCTATCGTCCCGGCACCCTGCGGGAGAAGCTGTTCGGAGACGGCCCGTATCTGCCGTCGAGCCATCCGGCAGCAAGCTATCGCGACATCCAGGCGGTCAAGCGCCGCGAGCGCGAGACGGCCAGTCTGGCCCCGCGTCAGCCCGTCGAGGCGTGATGTGCGATGGCCGAACCGGTTCTGCAACTGCGTGACGTCTCGCTTTCGTTCAAGGGGATCAAGGCGCTGAATGCGCTCAGCTTCAACGTGGAGCGAGGCGAGATCTGCGCGCTGATCGGGCCAAACGGGGCCGGCAAGAGCTCGCTGCTCAACATCATCAACGGGGTCTATCGGGCCGACAGTGGCAGCATCACTTTCAATGGCGAGCAATTTGTCCGGATTCGCCCGGCGCGAGCCGCGCATTTGGGCGTTGGCCGGACCTTCCAGCACAATGCGCTGTTCCGGCATCTCAGCGTCCTCGACAACGTGCTGGCCGGACTGATCCGGCATTGCCGCGCGACCATTGTCGAGCACGCCTTCGGCATCGGCCGCGACCGGCGCGAAGCGCGCGAGTTCAACCGGCGGGTCGATGAGATCGTCGCCTTTCTGGACTTGACCAAGCACCGTGACAAGGTGGTCGCGACACTTCCTTACGGCGTTCAGAAGCGGGTCGATCTCGCGCGGGCCCTGGTCGGCGGACCGAGCCTGCTGCTGCTCGACGAGCCGATGGCCGGGATGAACCAGGACGAAAAGCAGGAGATGAGCGGCTTCATCCTGGAGACCAACACGCGCCTTCGCACCAGCATCGTGCTGATCGAGCATGACATGAGCGTCGTGATGGGGCTCTCGCATCACGTGGTCGTGCTCGATTACGGCCGCAAGGTCGGGGATGGCTCTCCGGAGCAGGTGCGCAGGAACCCGGACGTGATCGCCGCCTATCTGGGCACAGCACATTGAGGTCCAGATGAGCTTCTTCGTCGAAACGCTGGTCGGCGGCCTGCTTGCGGGCGTCATGTACTCGCTGGTTGCGATTGGATTTGTGCTGGTCTTCAAGGCATCCGGCGTTTTTAATTTCGCGCAAGGGTCGATGGTGCTGTGTGCGGCGCTCACCTTCGTAACCCTGCGTGACAAGGGCCTCGATTTCTGGCTGGCCGCGCTGATCACGCTGTCGGTCATGGTGGTGCTCGGGATCGCGGTGGAACGCGTCGTGTTGCGGCCGCTGGTCAACCGGCCACAGATCACGCTGTTCATGGCGACGCTGGGCGTGTCCTTCATGATCGAGGGCGTCGCGCAGATCGCGATGGGCGCGAGCGTGCATGAACTCGACCTCGGCATCGTCGATACCCCGATCGAGATCGGCGGAGTCCAGGTCAGCCAGTTCGACCTCGCGGCGGCGGGCACAGCCGGCATTCTCGTGATCGCGCTCTCGATCTTCTTCAACAAGACGCGCATCGGGATCGCGCTGCGCGCGATCGCCGACGATCCGCAGGCCGCACTCTCGATCGGGATCCGGCTCCAGACCTTGTGGCAGATCGTGTGGGGCGTCGCGGGCTTCGTCTCGCTGGTTGCTGGTCTGCTGTGGGGTGCGCGCCAGGGCGTGCAGTTCGCGCTCACCCTCGTCGTGCTCAAGGCACTGCCGGTGCTCATCATCGGCGGATTTACGTCGATGGCAGGCGCGATCGTCGGCGGGCTGATCGTCGGCGCCGGCGACAGCCTCGCTGAAATCTATCTCGGAAGCCTGCTGGGAGGCAGCGTGTCGACCTGGTTCGCCTATGTGCTGGCGGTCGCTTTTCTTCTGGTCCGCCCGGCTGGCCTGTTCGGCGAAGCGCCGATCGAAAGGATTTGACGCATGTCTGCGATCGGCACCGATGCCATCGAAGGGTTCAGCGCTACGCGTGACACCGCCCGGGTTACGCGGGATCGGCTGCGCGTCGGCTCGGCGGTTCTGCTGCTCGCCGCACTGGTCGGCATTCCCCTGGTGGCCAACGACTACTGGCTCAATGCCGTCCTGATCCCGTTCCTGATCATGTCGCTCACCGCGCTGGGGCTGAACCTGCTGATGGGCTACGCCGGGCAGGCCTCGCTCGGCACCGGCGGGTTCATGTCGGTCGGTGCGTATGCGACATACAATCTGCTGCTGCGCCTGCCGGAGCTGCCGTTGCCGGTCAGCCTGCTGCTCGGCGGCGTCATCTCCGGGCTGGTGGGCATCGTCGCTGGGCTGCCGAGCCTGCGGATCAAGGGCTTCTACCTCGTCGCATCGACGCTGGCGACGCAGTTTCTGCTCGAATGGCTGTTCAATCAATATGGCTGGTTCTCGAACTATTCGACCTCAAGCTCGATCTCGGCGCCACGGCTTGCGATCTTCGGCCATGATCTCTCGAGCCCGACCGGTCGCTATTTCCTGACGCTGGCCACCGTCGTCGTCGTGACTGTTGTCGCAACGCGGCTGGTTCGCAGTCAGACCGGCCGGACCTGGATGGCGATCCGTGACATGGATACCGCGGCTGCGGTGATCGGCGTTCCGGTATCCGCCGGAAAGCTGAAGGCGTTCTTCGTGAGCTCGCTGGTGATCGGGATCGCAGGTGCGCTCTGGGCCTTTGCCTATCTCGGCACGGTCGATGCGCGCAGCTTCAACCTGGATCGTTCGTTCCAGGTGATGTTTGCGATCATCATCGGCGGCATGGGCAGCATCAGCGGCAACTATCTGGGCGCCGCCTTCATGATCTTGCTGCCGATCCTGCTCGATCACGTCGGCGGCGGGTTGTTCGGAGGCGCGATCGATCCCGGACAGCTCGAAAATCTTCAGAAGGCGTTGTTCGGCGCGCTGATCGTCTGGTTCCTGATCAAGGAGCCGAGAGGGCTCGCAGCACTGCTGTCGCGCGCATGGACGCAACTGGCCGCGCGCCTCGGCCGCTAGCAAGCAACGAAACCATCAAATGCGGGCGTGAGCCCCGACGTGAATTCTGCATCAAATGGAGGGTAAGCAGATGTCTTTACGGAAACAGAAGCGGATCATGAGCAGGGCGATCGGCCTGGCTGCCCTCGTTCTGTCGGCGGCGGCCATCGGCACCACCGCCTCGGCGGAAGACGCAAAAACGCAATACTTCCCGCTCGCGACGTTTCGCGTCGGTGCCTATGCATCGAGCGGCATTCCGGTCTGGGCCGGCGAGATCGATTATTTCCGCTACATCAACGAGGTCGAAGGCGGCATCAACGGCATCAAGCTGGTCTGGGACGAATGCGAGACCAACTGGGAGGTCGAGAAGGGCGTCGAATGCTATGAACGAGTGAAGGCAGGCAAGAACGGTTCGCCGGTGCCGATCTTCCTGCCGCATGGCGATCCGATTTCGAAGGCACTGACCGAGAAATCGGTGGCCGACAAGATTCCGCTGGTCACGATCGCCTATGGCCGCACCGAGGCGATCGACGGGCGGGTGTTCCCGTACAGCTTCCCGGTCGTCTTCAGCTTCTGGAGCGAAGCCTCCTCGGCGGTCAATTTCATCGCGGAGAAGGTCGGCGGCAAGGACAAGCTGAAGGGCCTCAAGATCGCGACCGTCTATCACGATTCGCCTTACGGCAAGGAAACGCAGGTCCCGCTTGCCCACCTTGCCAAGACGTACGGCTTCGAGGACATCCAGATTCCGGTGCCGCATCCGGGCAATGAACAATCGGCGCAATGGGCCAAGATCCGCCAGCTCAAGCCCGACTGGGTATTCTTGCGCGGCTGGGGCGTCATGACGCCGGTTGCGATCAAGACCGCCGCCAAGGTGGGCTTTCCGGTCGATCATATCGTCGGCGGGATCTGGTCGGGCTCCGAGGAGGACGTTCGCCCTGCCGGCGCCGTGGCCAAGGGCTATCTCGCAATCACGCCATTCCCCGCCGGCGCGAATTTCGAGATCCATCAGAAGCTCAAGAAATACATTCTCGACAAGGGTCTCAGCGATCTCAAGGACCCGAAGAGTTTTGGCTCGGTCTACTACAATTCCGGCGTCGACGAGGCGATCGTCGCGGTGGAGGCGATCCGGACGGCACAGGCGCATTTCGGCGTGCGGCCGATCAATGGCGAGGAAGCGCAGTGGGGCCTCGAGCATCTCGACCTCTCCGAGAAGCGCCTTGCGGAAATCGGCGCCACCGGTCTCCAGCAGCCGCTGAAGCTCTCGGCGAAGGACCACGAGGGCGGTGGCGCGGGCAAGGTGCTGCAGTGGGACGGTGAGAAGTGGAACGTGGTGTCCAACGGTTGGGTGAAATCCGACCGGGACTTGCTGCTGCCCCTGATCTATGAGCGCGCTGCCGCCTACGCCAAGGAAAAGGGCATCACACCGCGCGATGCAACCAACTGATGTTGCCCTGAAGGATCGTCATGACCGCGTCGCAGTTTCTCGAAGTCGATAACATCGAGGTCCTCTACAGTCAGGCGATTCTGGCCTTGCGCGGCGTTTCGTTCAGGGTCGAAGAGGGATCAATCGTTGCTCTTCTCGGCGCCAATGGCGCCGGGAAGACCACTACGCTGAAGGCAATCTCGAACCTGCTCGCGTCCGAGCGCGGACACTTGAGCCGTGGCGCAATCAACTGGCGCGGCGAGATCACCAGAGCGCTCGATCCGGCCGACCTTGTTGCCAGGGGAGTGGTCCAGGTTCTGGAAGGTCGTCACGTCTTTCCTCAGCTCACGGTCGAGGAGAACCTTCGCAGCGGCGGGTTTGTGCGCCGGCCGAGCCGTCGTGCGCTCGCCGACGATCTCGAACGCATCTACACTTGGTTTCCGCGGCTCAGACAGCGCCGCGGCGTGCGTTGCGGCCTGACCTCGGGAGGCGAGCAGCAGATGGTTGCGATCGGGCGCGCACTGATGACGCGTCCGACCCTCGTGCTGCTCGACGAGCCTTCGATGGGCCTGGCGCCGATCATCGTGGAGGAGATCTTCCACATCATCCGCGATCTCAACAGAAACGAGGGCGTCAGCTTTCTGCTGGCCGAGCAGAACGCCCATCTTGTCCTTCAATTTGCCGATCACGGTTACGTCCTCGAGAACGGCAAGGTCGCTGCGTCAGGCACGGCAGCTGATCTCGCCGAGCGGGACGATGTTGCCCAATTCTATCTCGGTGCCGCAGCGGCCGGAACGGCGGCCGTGGAGCCGGTCCAGACCACGACTGTATGAGCAGGAGCTGCGCGTCATGGCGATTCGTTTTGGATATTGGATGCCGCTCGGCAGCGGCGGCTTCGTCATCAGCAACGTTCCGCAGCGCACCGACTGGACGCTCGACTACAACGCTTCTCTGGCGCGTGAGGCCGAAGCGCTCGGCTTCGAATATGGCCTGGCGCCGGCGCGCTTCATCGCGAGCCATGGCTGGGAGCTGCAGCAGGAAGCCATCACCTGCACGGCAGTGCTCTCGGCTCAGACCAAGCGGCTGAAGCTGATCAGCGCGATTCACACCGGCTTCTGGCATCCGGCCATGATCGCGAAGGTGGGGGCCACGATCGACGTCTATTCCAAGGGGCGGTTTGCCATCAACATCCTCACTGGCTGGTTCAAGGACGAGTTTCGCGCCTTTGGCGAGCCCTGGCTGGAACATGACGAACGGTATCGCCGCTCGGAGGAGTTCATCCAGGTGCTCAAAGGTCTCTGGACGCAAGACCGTTTCACCTTCAAGGGCGACTTCTACAGGATTAATAACGCTTGGCTAAAACCGAGGCCGATCTCGCAGCCACATCCGGAGATTTTCCAGGGCGGCAATTCCAAGGCCGCGCGCCGGATGGCCGCGAAATATTCGGATTGGTATTTTCTCAATGGCACCACGGTGGAGGGCGCCAAGCAGCAGATCGACGAGGTCCGCGCGCTCGCCAAGGCGGAAGGCCGCACCGTCAAGTTCGGGCTCAACGGCTTCATCATCCAGCGGCCGACCGAGCGGGAAGCGCTCGAGCAACTCGAGGCGATCATCGCCGGCGCCGACCCCGAGATCGTGCAGGCCTTCGCCGACCAGGTGAAGCAGGCTGGCGCATCGACAGCCGAGAGGATCGGGATGTGGGCGGACTCGAGCCACGCCAACCTGGTTCAGCCCAATGACGGCTTCAAGACCCGTCTGTTCGGTCCCCCCGAGCTGATCGCGGAGCGTATCCGTGCCTATGAGGCGATCGGCGTCGACATGATCCTTTGCGCCTTCCTGAATTTCACTGACGAACTGCCGGCGTTCGGGCGCGAGGTGATTCCGCTTTTGAAGTCGGTCAAAGCCGACTGGGTCCACGAGTCCGAGCCTGCTTGAGACGACTGCATCAAGATTTGGAAAAGGAATGAGCTGCGATCGCGGGCCAATCCGAAACGAAGCGCTCGCAGAGACGGCGATCGGCAGAGCATGCGTCGCTATTTTCGTAGCTTGCTCGACACGCTGGAAATCACGACGCATCATGATCCCGCATCCTCGATTCGGTGCGCGACCTGCACGATGAAGCCGCCGCCTGAGCGCCAGATCGCGCGCGAGGGCGCTGATCCCGACACCATCCGAACGAGTTTCGCACGTCGATGGAGGCTGCGGTGTCGCCCATGACCCAGTCTCTCCGGTTGCGCCAGAGCCAGCCATCTGGCTCCGCCGAGGCGTCACCGGGAACATTGAGCCTGGAGCCCGCGCCGCCGGGCTTCGATACTCCCCATTCGGTTGATCGCAGCGTTTTCGGGCAGTCGCTCCTCGAGCCGCCCGATGCTGACCGTCGCGAGCTGGTGATCGCGGACTGCTCGGGTGAGCTACATGTCCGGTTGCGCGACGAGCAGGCCGCCCCGCCGGCCTGCCGTGCTTGTACCGCTCGACAGCATGGGCGCGCTGCGGGCGCACGTGGCGCTACATTTCGCGCGTTGCCTTGCCGGCCAGCGCACCGGTTCTCTACCGGCGGCCTTGCGGCTGACAGCGTTTCAGAAGCGGCGATTGATTCAGCTGCTTCACGCCTTCGACGTCCACGACCTCGGCGGCGGTCCGCGAGACGTGGCAGCGAAGGTGCTCGCCTCAGACCACGCCCATCGTCGTTTGGTCGACTGGAAGGATTCGCACGCCCGCCGTAGGGCGAACCGGCTCATTCACGATTCGATCGCGCTCGTCGAGCGCGGCTATCTAAAACTCCTGCGCGGCCTCTGACCAGCACTTCGATCTCTGCAATTCGTGCGCCCAATGAGTCAACCCGCGCCTCGCTGGCAACGCTCGGCTTCGCCCGGTTGCGCTGTGGGGGGACACAATCGAAGGCCGAATTTTCGTCCATCCCCAACGCCAAAACTCTACGCAACTCTGGCCCCGACATGCCGCGACTTGGCTGCGGCGCTTCAAGGCAAGACGGAGATCTCCTATGCTCGACCAGACCGCGCAGCTCACGACGCGCTATGTGCGCACCCCCGGAGCCGCGCGCCACCTTGGCCTCTCGCGCGTGCGCTCGAGAAGCTCCGCTGCCACCGCAACGGACCGACCTTCCGCAAGCTCGGTGGCGGGGTTGTCTACGCGATCGCCGACCGCGAAACCTCGGCTGATCAGGCTGCTTGCAGCTCAACGTCGGACCCGCGCCACGTCGAGGCGCGCGCCGCCGGCAACGCAAATCGTTGAGGCTGCGCTTGCTCATGTCGTCGCGCCGCCTCATCACGCCGAGCGAGCGAAGCAAGCTCGATCCGTTCGTCATCGCCACGGGCGACGCCAGCCCGCGCGATCAGCGCGGTCTGATCGAGTGGCCATTCTTCTCGCTCGCCAAAACCAAATGCAAACGGCGTTGGTGGCAATGAGCAACTCACGGGTATTGCGAAAAGCCCGTGAGTCTGTGCTGAACAATTGACCGTAATTTACTTTCGATCCCCAACGAGGAACGCGGTGCCGATACCGGCTGCGCTTCCGATAGCCAGAAGAGGCCCCAAATAGATGAATATCGGGCTTGTCCCCGCCAATGTGATGATTGTGCTGGATGCTATTACGGCCGCGATAGCCGTCCAGGCGTAACCACCATCTTCAACGGTTTCGTTCTCGGAAGTTTTGTCGGCGTCTCGAATAGCTGCGACGGCTCCTTGCTTAAGGCCAATGAAGAAGAGGAGGGTCGCGACCGCGCCCAATGCTAATACGATGTGATATATCGACATTGCCGCTCCTTTACGTTCTTGCTGTTTCGAATTGGCTATCGGAAGCAAGAGCCGTGCTATCGCCACCGATTTCACTTCGGACATTTCGTAGCGACGCCATATCGAATTTCCGGCCATCCAGCAGGCCTGCGATAAGAACCGTCCCGCCGCTCACTCCCAAAGTCGTGAGGGTGCCCCAGAGCTCGCCATGGAAATAGCGTGCCGTTTGACCGACTACGATCGCTAGCACGACACCCGCTACGAAGCCGATTGTATTGGTAGGGGGCCAGACGATTGCTAGAACGAATGGCACCAGGATTGCCGTTCGTAGGGAGGACTCCGTCAACACCAACGAGGTGAAGTCAATGCCGGTGAGCAAGATTGCCAAGCCGACCGCTCCACCGGAAAGGATCGAAACCTTTGTAATCAGGAACAAGCGGCGCTCGTTCGTGTCCGGCCATAGCCTGTGAACGATGTCGACTGCGACGACGGAAGAGAGTGCAGAACTCGCAGCATCAACGCTGGAGTATGATGCGGCCAAGATGGTCAGGCAATAAAGAAGGACAAGGATCACGGGTAACCCAAGGTGAGACACGATATGCGGGCCGATTGCAACGATGTCGCCGCCGATATCCGCAGGTGTCAAACCGTACGCTATGCCAACGAGGCCGAGCATGCCCGCAGCGATAGGGATGGGATAGAAGAGTGCTCCTGCCCAGAAAAATACCCGTGTGACTTCACGGCTTCGGATCGACCAGACTTTCTGCCAGAGAGCCTGGTCCCCGACGGCAGTGAGCAGACCGAATGCCAAGGTGATTCCAAATCCAGCGGCGGCATCGGCTCGCAGTACGCTCAGGTTCTGGGGATTGGCTTCACCCACAGCAGAAAACACTGCGTCCGCTCCCCCGGGTATAAAGTGATACACGGCAACGACCACAATGGCGGACGGTACTGTCAGCATCAGCGTGTTCAATGTTCCGGTGATGACGCTGGTCCACAAACCGCCAAAGTAAGAATACGCTAATATGCAAAGGATGCTGGCGGTCGCGGCGAATTCGGGCTTAATCCCAAAGACGACAGACATCACAATCGACAGGCCTTTGAGGTTAATCAGTATCGCCAGCAGAATGCTGAGAATGACCGACAAGGTCACCACGCCAGACGCAAGCTTGGAGTCGTCAAAACGATGCTTGATGAATTCTGCAATGGTGTACCCATTCGGCATGCTCCGGCGAAGGATGCGCGCAAACGGGATCATGGCCATGACCGCGAAGCCGTTCGGAACGACGAACCAGAGTAGCCCTGACAAGCCCCACTGGAACGTCATCCCCGCGCTCATCAAGACCGCCATCGCGTAGGTCCAAGCCGAGATAACGGCACCCACTCCGAAGCCGAACCCCACTTGTCTATTGGCGATGATGAAACCATGAGTGTTTCGCACGAAGATGCGCTTGATCATGTAGGACAGCGCCAAAAGGACCAATGCCAGCGCGATCATTTCCAAGTAGCCATAAAATTGGGGGAGGCCCCCCGAGACCAACAATCCCTTATTCATGCGTCCCTCTTCTCACATGGTTTGGCCCAATCAGAATGTGCGGATGTGCGCAGCCAGCCGCGGCCGGCTCGGCCCCTAGGGACCGGCAGATTGCCAACAGATGATTGTTAACAATTAAAGCTCTACAATATGGATGGGTTTGTCAAGGGCAGGCTCATACCGTCCTATTTGACATTGCGCCGTCGCGCGTCGGGCATTTGTGGAGCTCTTGGCCGCCGCACTCTTGGCCCCCTCTTTGGAATACCAAGTAGTTCGGGACTAGTACCGCCGGGGGGGGGCTTTGGGCCACTTGCAACGCAGATCTACTTGGGGATAGCGACCCCAGACATGTCCGCGAATTGAATCGCAGGTCGGGCTTGAGTCTTATCATCCGACGTGAAGAGTAAATGCTGTCCGAGCGCACACGCAGTGCGGTCGTTCGAACAACCCCCGCCCGTCTGGCCATCGAATTAAGCCGCGCGCTGGTCACGGCTCCTCAAGATCGGGAGCTCTCTAATCTTTCGGCTTAATTTTTTGACGTAGGAGCGGCTTCCACTGGCTCCCGCTCACCCACTGCAAGGAATTCGGCGAGCTCGCTATTAGAACGGTGGAAGAAGTCCCGAAACGCTTGCTCCGCAGCATCCCCGTCGCCCTTCAGGATTGGCTCAATAAGTTCATAATGGCGTGCGACGATACCACCCTCGATTCCGACAAGACGGTTAGATGAGGCGATATAAAGTCTCAATTGATTGGTGATGAGGTCATAGTGGTGAGCAAGCCGCTCGTTACCCGATAAGCTGACGATCATCCTATGCAAAGCAAGATCAGCCGCCAAAAGGGATTGATTTTCATCGCGAGCAGCATCTTCCATAGCACGGAAGACATTCATGAGAGCGGTTCTTCCAGCATCATCAATTCGCTCGGCTGCGAGACGTCCCGCCAGGCCCTCAAGGCTCGCGCGCAAGGTACCCAGCTCCCAGACATCGTGTGGGGACAAAGTTGTTACTTCCCAGCCCGTATAGGGTCGCTGCACGATCAGTCCTTCAGAAACCAGCCGTTGCAAGGCGGCCCGAATGGTTCCGCGTGACAGACCGAACTGCTCAGCCAAACTGATCTCGGTAAGACGTGCGCCCGCAGCTATTCGGCCAGACACGAGCGCATCGCGCAATCTGTTCGCAGCAACGCGGTCCAGGCTTTGTTTCGTCGCTGGCTCCAGGTCTGCAATTCCACTCATGACATTCCCCCGCGTCCACTTTTTCAGTTGCCTTTTTCCATGGAAATCAACTTTTCAGTCGACTTTTTCTATGAAAATCGCCAAAACTGTCAATTGTCAACAATTAACTTTGTCTGATAAAGAAATCAGAGAGGTCCCTGGCTGTGAACCTTTAGCTCTGACGTTCCTGCCTAGAGCGGATCAGGGCTTTTCGCCATCGCGCCATAGACAACCATTTCGCGTTTGGCCTCCCTAGTTTTTGGTGGGACCTGCATGGAGAGCCGTTTGAACGTCGATCACATCCTCAGTCCCCAGAGCCACGTATCTCTCAAAGCTGGTCGTATCGTAAAAGCCGAAGCCGTTCTCGTTGCCATTCCTTTTCAGAGCGATGCAAAGCCGGTTTGGAATTTTACCGGCGCGCCAAAAAATACGTTCGACACCATGCTGGTCAGAATCGAGACCGAAAACGGTTTCGTCGGCTGGGGAGAGGCGTTCTCACGGACGGAGGATGTCGCTCTCAAAAACCTCATCGAAACCAAGATCTTCCCTCTGATCGTCGGCGAGGATGCGGCCGCAATTTCTAAAATCAAATTCAAGCTGGAGTTCGGGCTGCAGAATTTCGGCCGCGTCGGCCCGACAATGTATGCCATCTCCGCGGTTGACATTGCTTTGTGGGACATCGCGGGTAAGGCAGCCGGACTGCCGCTGGTGGACCTGCTTGGCGGGGCATTTGCGCAAAATGTGAATGTCTATGCCAGTCTGTTGCGCTACGACAGCCAGGAAGGCGTGGCAACTGCGACCCGTCAAGCGATCTCCCGTGGATATCGATATATCAAATTACACGAAGTGAATTACCCGGAGATCGCAGCAGCCTGCCAGGCGGCCGAGGGAAAGGCCTCCATCATGCTGGACGTGAATTGTCCTTGGTCCGTGGCCGAGGCTCTTGCGATGGATGCTCGTCTTGCGGACCTCGGTCTTCTCTGGCTGGAAGAACCCGTCTGGCCACCGGAGAACTATCGTGGCCTTTCGCGCATTCGCGCCGAAAAGAACCACCGCATTGCCGCTGGAGAAAATGCCGGCTCACTTCACGACTTCGCTGCGATGATCGATGCACAGGCGATCGACATCGCGCAGCCCGACGTCGCCAAGACGGGCGGTGTTACGGAATTGTTGAAAATCTCAGCACTATGCGAAGCAAGCGCGGTCGAGTTCGTGCCGCACTGCGCCCTCTTTGGCCCGGGAATGATCGCTACCCTTCACATTAACGCCGCACAACGCAATGTGCCTTTGCTGGAACGACTTTACTGCGACTTCGAAGCCGAACTTTTTGGAGGCGCTACCATCCCGAAAGAAGGCAAGCTATTCGTTCCCCAGGGCTCGGGACTTGGAATTGATCCCGACCCCGAGGTCATCGAACGTTACCGCGTCAAATGATCGACACACATTTGATTGGACACGGCGTTGAAGTTCGATCCCGCCCGGCGAGCAGATCTTGTCGCATAGGTTGCCTATGACAATACCAATACGTCTTGCCATGAGTTGGGAAGAGTGGATCAAACAAGATGCCATTGCTCTTGCGGAGCTGATTCGAACCAAACAGGTCAATCCACGGGAGATCGTGGCGCAGGGAGCGGCGGCGGTCGAGCGTCTAAATCCTCAGCTCGGCGCCGTGCTCGAAGTCTATGAAAATACACTTGAAGATATCCACGTCGACGGTCCAGACAAGAACGGCAGGCTTTACGGCGTGCCGATGCTTCTCAAAGACCTCGGTTCTAGCCTCAAGGGACGCAAGCAGGAGGCAGGGTCGAAGCTCTATCGCAACCGCGTGGCGACATCGACCGATCCGGTCGTCGAGAACCACCTGTGCGCTGGGCTGATTCCAATCGCGCGATCGACCACGCCTGAATTCGGAAATTCATTTGATACCACCACCGATTATCTCGGGAAGGTCGTGGTCACCCGTAATCCGTGGAACTTGGATCGAACGCCAGGAGGCTCCTCGGGAGGGTCGGCAGCAGCAGTCGCAGCAGGGATCGTTCCGATCGGCACATCGTCGGACGGAGGAGGGTCAACCCGCATTCCCGCATCATTCTCCGGGTTGGTGGGGCTCAAAGCAAGCCGCGGGCGAGTGCCCCAGCCGCTCGCACAAAATGAGTATATGAGCCGACACACCATAGACGGCGTTCTGACGCGTAGCGTCCGCGACACCGCGGCCATGTATGATTACCTCACGCGCATCCCCGATGGCGGCGCGTTCATACCCATGGGAGCCCCCGTCGCATCTTACTTGTCGTTGACCTCCCGCGATCCGGGCACGCTCCGCATCGGCCTATCGAATGGGCGCTGGGGACGCAGCACGGAGACGATAACCGAGGTGTCGGAGCGCGTACAAACTGTGGGCGCTCTACTGGATAAGGTTGGCCACAGCGTGGAAGAAATTGACGACACCTCGATCTGCGATTGGGACGGCATGTGGGACGGCTATGTCACGACCTGGATTTCAAGCAAGGCCCAGCTTCCGCATGAGGCGGAAAAACAACCAATCAACCCTCGCAGTTTGTGCCGTTCAACCGCCGTCCAAGCGCGTTCACTTCCATTGCGAATACGTCTCGAAACAATCTTCTTTTCGTTCGAGCAGTCCGGAGACTCAATTTGAGGCGACATGATCGCTCCGTCGCTGCAGACGATGCAGCTTGCTACATGAACATCAGGAAAATCAATCGAAGTAAAGAGGACCCGCTCGCGGAGGACCGGCTCGCGCGCGAGCCGGTCCGAGTGCGGCCACTGCCGTATTCCAGCGTCGAGCAATTTCGGCTGTACTTCCGAAACAAGTGCGTTCGTGCTTCCCTACCACCACCGTTCAGCATGGATGTCATGCTCGGCAAACAAAAATTGAAAACACCTGTCGCGCGTCTCCATGGATAATGAAGATCCTGGTTCGAGATCAAATAAGCCGATCGGATGTTCGCCCTCCAATCTATCTGTAAGCATTTTGAGAAGCGAGGCGGAAAGCCGTTTCCTGCGCTTCAAGAGGTCAATCTTGAAATAGGAGCGGGTGAATTCCTGTCGATCATTGGTCCGTCCGGTTGTGGGAAGACAACCCTGCTGAACCTTATCGCCGGCTTCATCGAACCGACCTCTGGCCGCGTGCTGAAGAAGGGCGCCGAAATCGTCGGTCCCGGTCCCGACCGCACAATGATGTTTCAGGACTACGCGCTGTTTCCCTGGCTCACGGTTGCCGACAACATCGCTTTTGGCTTGGGAGCGCAGCGGTTATCGGCATCCGAGCGAGACGCGCGTGTGCGTCACTTCATTTCGTTGGTCGGCCTGGATGGATTTGAGAAAGCGTATCCGTCTCAATTGTCAGGCGGCATGCGACAGCGGGTGAGCATTGCACGCGCCCTTGCCCCCGATCCTGACGTCGTGCTGATGGATGAGCCATTTGCCGCCCTGGATTCGCTGACACGCGACCGGCTTCAGGAGGAGTTGCTCGCCATCTGGTCCCGCGCCCAGAAGACATTCGTGCTGATCACGCACAATGTAGAGGAAGCCGTGTTCCTAAGCGATCGGGTCGTCGTGATGGGGTCTCGGCCCGGGCGCATACACTCGGTCATTGACGTCGCGATCCCGCGGCCGCGCGCACCTGAGATCCGCGTCCGGGATCCCTTATTTCTGGATATCAAGCACGAGGTGCTGGATTTGCTTGGCCGCGTCACTCCGGCCGTGGAGCGTCATTGATGTCCTTGTTGCAAGCTAACGCTCACTCACCAGAGCGCGGAGCCGCTGCACCGACCGATGTTGGCCAAACCAGACCGACCACGTTCCCGTTTGCCGAGGCGAAATATTTCCTCCCGCTGCTGGTGGTGCCACTTCTATGGGAGATCGGCGTCCGGTCCGCGATCATCAACGCAAATCTGTTTCCGCCGCCATCCGCGATCGGGGCCGCGCTGATAGATCTCGCGCGCGCCGGTATGCTGTGGCGCGACGCCTCTGCCAGTATTCTCAGGGTTCTGGTCGGCTTTTCGATCGCAACGCTCGCGGGAGTCGGTCTCGGCCTTCTTTTAGGGCGCCTATCGTTGCTGGCCCGGTACGTGCTTCCGCTGATCGAGGTGATTCGTCCGATCTCCGTCATCGCATGGATCCCGATCGCGATCCTGTGGTTCGGCCTCGGCGACCGACCCGCCTGGTTCCTGATCGCCCTAGGCGCGTTCTTTCCAATATTCACCAATACGTACGATGGCGCCCGCTCGCTTGCCGATGTCTACGTGCGCGTCGCGCGTTGCTTTGGAGCCCCACGGGCCTTGTTTATTCGCCAGGTCCTGCTCCCGGCGACGGTACCGCATATCCTCACCGGAATGCGCATAGGGCTCGGCACCGGCTGGACTTGCGTCATCGCCGCCGAACTGGTCTCGGCGACCTCAGGCCTTGGCTACATGATCCAGCTTGCGCGGACCACGATCGAGACCGAGAAAGTTCTCGCCGGCATGCTGGTGATCGGCTTGATCGGCTTTGCCATGAATAGCCTGATGCTGCTTATCGAGCGCCGACTTACGGTGCGTCAGGGGCTGCCAGATTGAATTCCTTTAGACCATTGGATGGGGTGATGTCATGAGACGCAGAACGTTCCTGATCGGCGCGGGCACCGCCATTGGCGGCCTTTCCACAGGCTTCCCGATGCCGGCGATCGTCGCGGCCCAGAGCAAGGCGTTGACCAGGATCACGCTCGGCTATCAGAGCCTCTGGGCCGGTGGTGGCGAAATCTTCGAGGCATTACGCCATACGAACATTCTCGAACTCAACGGGATCGAGGCCGAGTTCAAGACCTTCACCTTTGGCGGACCGCTGGGTGAGGCGGCCGTCGCTGGCAGCATCGACAACATCTATGCCGCGGACGCGCCCACCTTGCGCGCGATCTCTCGCATTCCATCCTCCAAGGTGCTGCACCGAACGCACGATCAGCGCTTTGGTATCGTCGTCCGCAACGATTTCAAGGGCACGACGCTGGCCGACCTGAAGGGAGCGAAACTGTCAGGGGCGTTCGGGACCACGGTGTTTCCCCGAAGCATTCAGGCGGTCGTCGCGGCCGGGATCAAGGAGCCGTTCAAGGACATCACGATTATCAACCAGGATATTGCCGAGCAGGCCGAGTCCCTGAAGAGTGGGCTCGTCGATGCCGTCACCACGTGGGATCCGACTTATGAAAGATTATTGCAGCAGAAGATCGGCAGGGAGTTGTGGCGCGATCCAAAAGGCGCCTCCGGGATTCAAGCATTGAGTGGGCCCTGGCTCGCCCGCAATGGAGAAGAGGCGGCGATCCGATTTCTCAAGGCATGGATCTTAGCGGTATGGTGGACTTCGAACAATCTTCCCCAGGCTGACGAATGGTTTGCGCAAACCTCGCGCCTCGACGCCAGCCTGCTGCGGGCGGCAACCGATGCCGATCGTTATCTGCGCGCGCCAGTAAAGGACGTCGAATCGCTCGACTTTGTCGTCTCTGATGCTGAGATTTCGGAAAGTCAAAAGGTCCTTGACTTCCTGCACGAGCAGAAGCTGCTCACAGCGCGCCTTGAGGCTGCATCCTACTATGACCGCGGGCCCCTGACCGTCGCGCAAAAGCAGATCGCAGCCGGCGATTTCCCGGATCCCGCCAAGATCAAGGTCGTGGGCTGACGGTGAGAAATGGGATGGCCGCAGCGTCGTCGCCGCCTGAATCGGAACTGAAATGAATCGAGATCCTCGCTTCCACGGGACGCCATCCCCGGCGGACTTCGACGAGAGCCCGCTCGCGCGCGTGCTGCGCCGGGCCGATGATCCTCGGCCTGTTCCTGCCCACCCAAAGTGGAGGCTGGTCCGCCTCGGCTGCGCCCCGCTCGACATCGTGGGAGTTCGACTACAACGCGGCACTCGCGCTTCGTGCCGAGGAGCTGGGCTTCGATCTGGTGTTCGGCCTGTCGGAATGGGTTCGTGCCGGAGGCTATGGCGGCAAGATCCGTTTCCGGGAGGATTCGATCGACCCGTTCATGGCCGTCACGGCGCTCGCAGCCCTCACCAAACGATTGCTGTTGCTCTCGACTATCCACATTCTTTACGGCCCGTGGCACCCGATGCATCTGGCTCGTTTCGCGGCCACCGCCGATCACATTTCCAAGGGACGCTTCGGTATCAACGTTGTGACCGGGTTTTCTCCGACAGAGCCGCTCATGTTCGGCATGCGTCGCCAGGAACATGACCTTCGCTACGAGATGGCGGATGAGTTCATGTCGATCGCGAAGCAGCTTTGGCAATCGGAGCACAATTTCACATACGAAGGCCAGTTCTGGCGACTTGAAGATGCGTTCGTGCGCCCCAAGCCGCGCTATGGGCGGCCCATTCTTGCGAGCGCAACCGGGTCACCAGCGGGCTTCTCTTACGCAGCGCGCCACTCGGATCTCGTCTTCATCACAAGTCCGGCCGGCGCTAACGTCCAGCGTGCAATTGAGGCGCTGCCGGCGCATACCGCCAAGCTCAAGGCTGAGTCGCAAAGCTTCGGACGCAACATCCGCACCATCATAAATCCAATGATCGTTTGCCGTCCGACGGAAGTAGAGGCGAGGGCCTATTACGACGAGATCGTCCGCCTGGCGGACATGGAAGCGGCTGTCGGCTATGCCAACCATTTCAAGAGCGGCGACACCAAGGCTTGGACCAACCATGTGCCGCGTGAGCGCATTCTCGGCGGAAACGTGCATCTGATTGGAAGCCCGGAGCAGGTTGCCGATTGGCTGATTGCCCTAAACAAGGCGGGCTGCGACGGAATGCAGATCTCGTTCTATGATTTTCGCGACGACCTGGAATTCTTCGGCAAATCTGTGTTGCCGCTGCTGCACCAAGCCGGGGTCCGATGATCAGTCTCCTCAAATCAGTAATGCCCCCTCGCTCAATGCCGCCGACTGTACAACGAGCCGCGGCCTCTATGAATGGGCAGTAGCCTGGCATCAAGTTCGCTCAACGACGATCGAGACTCCTACTCACGTCGCCGTGCGCCGCCTTGATCACCGTTTCTGATCCCTTAAGGGCGGTGTTGGCGATGCTCCATCCTTGCAAGCCCGATGTCTCTCGCACGTCGTCATCGGCCGCGGCAAGGATTTCCTCGGCCCAGTGCTTCAAGCAAGCGGTCGAGGTCGAGGTTTGGAATCCATCGTGTCATCAAGTGCTCCAGTTAGGTTGATGCGTAGCAATGTGCGCCGCATCCGCCGCGATTCGTACCGTCTCTATTTGTCCTTGTATGGGGGATGTGATGACGACGCAGGAAAACGTCTGCATTCTGTCCTCGAAGGCCTGCCGCCTGGCAAAGTGCCGATTCGCACGCTGCACGTCGGACATCCTAGGTCCGTTGATGCAGAAGAAGTCCGGTTTCAATCCGCCGGAGTTTGGCTCGAGCGCGAACCTGTCGGAGAGAACGCCGTTGCTCAAAGGTGATTCGATCGCAGAGCGATTGTCGCAAGTTGAGCACTATCGTCCGGACAACGTCGGTGCATGAAGGCGAATGCAAAAGCGCTCGCGAGAGCGGCAACATAGCAGAACCGTGTCAGACCGGTAGACATCTTTGGAAGGACATTCGCACGTGGGCGGATATCATGTTCCCAACGAGAGTGGTGCACCCCCCGGAAGGGCGCGGGACTTCTTCTGCGCTGGTTTGCTGCATGACATCACGCGACACGCGACCCAGTCGCTGACGGCTCGCAATTCGTCTCGATTGACGTCTGAGTGAGAGAAGCACATGACCGAAACACAATATCCCGCGCTTCCTGAACGAAAGACCGGTTGGCCTCGCCGCCGTCTGCTGCAGATCCTGGCGGCCGCATCCGTGGCACTCCCGGCCGGAGTGGCTTTTGCGCAGAGTGAATCGAGCGGAAGCCGCGGGGCTCGGCCCAAGGAAATCCGCTTCGCCTACCAGCGCGGCGGCATCCTGGTCGTTGCGCAGCAGCAGAAGGTGCTCGAGAAATTCTTTCAGCCGCACGCGACCGAGATTGTCTGGAAGCTGTTTTCCTACGGCAACCCGGCGCTTGAAGCCGTCAACGTCGGCAGCATGGACTTCTCCTCATCGGGGAACACTCCCATTATTTTTGCGCAGGCCGCCGGCTTCGATGTGCAGTACGTCGCGGCGCAAAGATCGGGAGATGGCGGTGAGGGGATTGTGGTCCTTCCACAGAGCGGAATCCGGCATGTCGGTGAGCTGAAAGGCAAAAAAGTCGCGGTGGCAAAGGGGACCAGCTCTCACTATTTTCTCGTCGCAGCGCTCCAGAAGGCTGGTCTCGGGTATGAAGACGTGACAGTTGTGTTCCTCGCGCCATCTGAGGCGCCCGGAGCGCTTTCGCGCGGCGATGTCAGCGCCTGGGTGGTCTGGGATCCCTATCTGGCGCTGGCCGAGCAACGATTCAACGGACAGGTCATTGACGCACTAGGCCCCGACATCAAATCGTATAATTTCCTCGTCGTGCGGCGCGGCTTCGCAAATGAGCATCCCGAAGCGTTGAGGGAGGTCCTCACCCAACTTCGTCCGATCGGGAGTTGGGCCCAGGATCATCGTAACGAAATCGCGCAACAGCTCGCCGAAATAACGGGAATCGAGCTGGAAACCCAGCACCTCGCTGCGCAGCGCGCCAACTATGCCATCACGCCACTAACCGACGACATCATCGACAGCCAGCAGGAAGTGGCCGATCTGTTCTTCAAGCTTGGGCTCATTCCCAAAGCCATCAAGATCCGCGATGCCGTCTGGAATTGGCAGGCCTGAGGCACTCGCCACGTAGAATTTTGCCGGATTATGCGCTGGAACCGTGCCAGCTGGTTAGTAGGACGACGATGATCATCGACAGTCATGTTCACGTAGGAACATTTCCTTCCGTCGAAAGCGCCGGACATCTGTTGTCGTCAGCGCCCGATGTCGTCGCGTTTCGAACGCGTCATCGCGAGCTTTACGAGCGGTTCGCACACGAGGAGCCTCTCGACAATGGCGAGACGCTGATCGGCGACATGGACAGGTTCGGGATTGGAAAGGCGATCGTGCAAAGCCGACCGGGTGTCGGCAACGATCTGGTGGCGGCGATCGCAGCGCGTCATCCTGGGCGGCTCATCCCCATTGCCGTCCCGACGCCGTGGCCGACACCGATCGATGATCCGCGCGAACCGCGCAACATGATGTCCCCCAAGGGGGTCGCCGCCGAACTGGAGCGTTGTATTGTCGATCTCGGAATGGTCGGCGTGGGGGAGATCTTCGTGAGGCGCCTGACACGCAGACTCCATCCCGAAGACATTGCAGATGACCTTGCTCCGATGATGGAGGTGATTGCCCGTCACCAGGCCAGTGTCCAGATTCCCACGGCGTGGACCCAGCTCCCCGGCGGGCTCTACTACGGCGATCCCATATGGGTCGACGAGGTAGCGAGCCGCTATCCTTCGGCGCGCGTTATCCTGACCAAGATGGGCAGGGGAATAGACCACTACTTCGAGAATTGCCTGTCGGTGGCGATGCGGAACGAAAATGTCTATCTGGAGATATCCGGGTCGTCGTCGAGCCATTTGAGGCGAGCCTTGCAGGCGATTGGCCCGAAGCGGCTGCTGTTTGGCACGGATTGGTCACCGGTCTGGAGGTTCGTCCGCGATCCTGCACCGGTGGTGCTGAAATCAATCCGCAACGTCGAAGAAGCGACCGAGGATCCGGACATCAGGCGCCAATTGTTCGGCCTGACCGCGCTGAGCTTGTACGATGTCGCGATCTCGAGATGGGAACGACATAGACAAGGTGCTAACCCTTGAAGTGGATGACGCGCCCTTACAGGATCGAAACATGCCAAGCACGCGGATAACGAGGCTCGGCACCGCGTTGCTCTTCATTTCGCATGATCTCGGCGTGATCGAGAATCTCGTCGACCGGGTACTCGTATTCCACAACGGCCGCATGGTCGAACTGTTCATGCTTCAGTGTCAGCCGGTCGACGAGAACATGGAGCGCTTTGGCGAGCACGTGATTCCGCGCGTGCGGAGCTTGCAGGCGAAAGCCGCCTAGGCGCCGCGTCGACGGTTTGAATTGCTCTCACCGACGCGATGGGCCAGCCGGCTTTATCGGATTGCACCGATCGAAACATTTCATTGCGCCGCTTTCGGCCGGTAGCAATCGTCTATGATCGCGACGCAATTTGCCATGGACACGAATTGGTCGCGACCATTACGTTTTGGCCACATCATTGCTGCGAGCGGCGACGCGACTGCGACATTGATATGAGAGCTTCCACACCAAGATTTCGAAGGTTGTCCTGATGAGCTTCCGTCCCCTGCACGATCGCGTGGTGATTCGTCGAATTGAAGAGAGCAACAAGACCAAGGGAGGGATCATCATTCCCGATACGGCGAAGGAGAAGCCGCAGGAGGGAGAAATCGTCGCCGTGGGTAGCGGTGCCCGGGACGAGACTGGCAAGCTGCTTCCGCTCGACGTGAAGAAGGGCGACCGGGTTCTTTTCGGCAAGTGGTCCGGGACCGAGGTCAAGATCAATGGAGAGGATCTGCTGATCGCCAAGGAATCCGACATTCTCGGCGTGATCGCCTAGGACTCACTACCAACCCTATTCCCCACGATGTCATGCTTCGCGGTCCGGCGCGAGGTAGGGACAGTTTTGCATGAAGGACAATGCACATGGCTGCAAAGGATGTGAAATTCTCTGTCGACGCCCGCGACCGCCTGCTGCGCGGCGTGGATACGCTGGCCAATGCCGTCAAGGTGACGCTCGGCCCGAAAGGCCGCAACGTGGTCATCGAAAAGTCGTTCGGTGCGCCCCGCATCACCAAGGACGGCGTGACGGTCGCCAAGGAAATCGAGCTCGAGGACAGATATGAGAATATCGGCGCGCAGCTGTTGCGCGAGGTCGCCTCGAAGACCAACGACCTCGCCGGCGATGGGACCACGACCGCGACGGTTCTGGCGCAGGCCATCGTCCGGGAAGGTGCAAAGGCCGTCGCGGCGAGCCTCAATCCGCTCGACCTCAAGCGGGGCATTGACCTCGCGGTCGCGGAGGCGATCAAGGATATCGAGAAGCGGGCGCGAAAGGTGCAGTCTTCGGAAGAGGTCGCTCAGGTCGGCACGATTTCGGCCAATGGCGATGCTGCGGTCGGAAAGATCATCGCGAACGCGGTGAAGAAGGTCGGCAACGACGGCGTCATTACGGTCGAAGAGGCGAAGAGCCTGGATACCGAGCTCGACGTCGTGGAGGGCCTGCAGTTCGATCGTGGTTATCTTTCTCCGTACTTCGTCACCAATTCCGAAAAGCTGCTGATTGAGTTTGAGGATCCTTATCTTCTGATCCACGAATCCAAGTTGAACTCGCTGCAGCCACTGCTTCCGGTGCTCGAGGCAGTCGCTCAGTCCGGCAAGCCGCTGCTGATCATCGCCGAGGATGTCGAAGGCGAGGCGCTCGCCACCCTGGTCGTCAACCGGCTTCGTGGCGGCCTGAAGGTGGCGGCCGTCAAGGCTCCCGGATTTGGCGATCGGCGGAAGTCGCAGCTCGAGGACATCGCGATCGTGACGGGCGGTCAGACGATTTCGGACGAACTTGGCATCAAGCTCGAGAACGTGACCTTGTCGCAGCTCGGCCGCGCCAAGCGGGTGCGGATCGACAAAGAGAACACGACCGTTGTCGGCGGGTCGGGCAAGCGGAAAGATATCGACAGCCGGATCGCGCAGATTAAGGCGCAGATCGAGGAAACCACGTCGGACTATGATCGCGAGAAGCTGCAGGAGCGCCTCGCCAAGCTCTCGGGCGGCGTCGCCGTGATCCGCGTCGGCGGAGCGACCGAAATCGAGGTCAAGGAAAAGAAGGACCGTGTCGACGATGCGCTCAATGCGACGCGGGCAGCGATCGCCGAGGGCATCGTGCCGGGCGGCGGCGTCGCGCTGTTGCGGGCGAAGACCGCCATCGGCCGGCTGAACCATGGCAATACCGATGTGCAGGCGGGGATCAACATCGTCCTCAAGGCGCTGGAAAGTCCGATCCGGCAGATTGCCGAGAATGCCGGTGTCGAAGGTTCGATCGTGGTCGGGAGGATCCTCGAGAATAGGTCGCCAACGTTCGGCTTCAACGCGCAGACCGAGGAGTATGTCGACCTGATCGAAGCCGGCATTGTCGATCCGGCCAAGGTCGTGCGCACTGCGTTGCAGGACGCAGCGTCGGTCGCGTCGCTGATCGTGACAACGGAAGCGTTAGTGGCCGAACTTCCAAAGGACAAGTCGGGAATTGCGGCTCCGGGGGCGGGGGGAGAGTTCTGAGCGGCCCAGCCGGCAGCATCGCCGGTTGATCGAGCAGAACGGACTGTCGCGAGGGACGCGATCGAATGGCGGCTTTGATCGGATATCCCTCGCGACGGTCGCTTCGTCGCGACGACCAGCCGTTGAGACGGCCTGAACTGAATATTGAGAAAGTGAGATGGTGTTACACGGAGGCCGGAATTAACCACTCAACCTGTCGCGATGAGCTTTCCGTGGTACACTTAAAGAAATCAAGCGCTTGGTCCAGCTGATGTCCCTGCAGCATCCGTATGTTTTGTTTTTCCGGCTGTCACCGAGCTGCGCCATGAAGCCGAGATCGGCCATTAAAGTCGTAGCGGCAGGCTCGGGTCGATGGGAGAGGTCGCCGGCTGCTGCGTGAAGCGCAGACTCGAGAAGTCTTTGCTACACTGCAGGACTTTACGGTGCGCGTGTTGTTTTGTTTGGCGACAGCTTGCCGGCCCCCGCGGGGGAATTAGGATGCCGACATTGCAACCGAATGCGGATCGGAAAAGGTGACAGAAGCAGCAAGCTCAGCGCGGATTATTGATCTGGCCGCGTTCCGGTCGATACGACGCCAGCAGCGGACTGAACCCGGCACGCCATTCTGGCGGAACGATGCTGCGTCGATGGGCAGCTTCGCGACGCCGCTTTTCTGGTTCTGGCCGACCTGGGTGTGGATTCCTGCGCCGGTGCCGGCAGCGACGGCCGTGCGCTGGGATGCTTCATGAGCGGCGGCAGCGTCGCCTCGTCGCCGGATCAGGACCGTCCATCCGGCATCAACCCGGAACTGCCGGCCATTCTCGGGCGCAACTTGCGGAGGTTGCGAACAAGCCGGGGGCATTCACTTGAGCGGCTCGCCAAGCAGTCCGGAGTAAGCCGAGCGATGCTCGGCCAGATCGAAATCGGAAAGAGCGTTCCCACAATTGCGTTGCTGTGGAAGGTTGCCAACGCCCTCCGCGTGCCTTTCGCCAATCTGCTTCAGACCGAGGTTGCGCGGGGACCCATGGTCCTGAGAAGCAGCGATGCCAAGCTGCTGTCATCGAGCCAAGGGCAATTCACGTCGCGCGCTCTGTTTCCGTTCGATGGCAGTCGGCAGGTCGAGCTCTACGAGCTGAGGATCGGTCCGCTCCACCGTGAGGCGGCGGAGCCGCACGCAGCGGGAACGCGCGAGAACCTCTTCATCGCCAAGGGCGTGGTTGAGATCACGGCCGGCCTCGACAAGCCGCAGACATTGGCCGAAGGGGATGCCATCCTGTTCGAGGCAGACGTGCCGCACGTGTACAGGAACCTGGTCGCCAGCGAGGCGGTCCTCTACCTCGTCATGACCTACGCCGAGACCGTAGCCTGAAAGCAAGCGGGCCGGGCGCAAGGCCGGCCCGCTGTGTCCCTTGTCAGTGCGTGACCTGTCAGGCGGCCTTCATCGGCATGCACATCATCATGCCGCCGCAGCACATCATCATCGGCATGCCCATTTGCATCATGTTCATCATGCTCTCGCAGCACTTCATGAACATGTCCTTCATGGCCGGAACTAGCGCTGCTCCAAGGCAGGTGCCTCTTTGTCCTCTTCAAGACGATAACGGAAGTTGCAGTGGTCGGCGCCGGCCATGATCGTCTGGGTACGCGTCAACTTGAGCCGCGGATCGTAACCCCCGCAGAACGCGCCGTCCCGATTGCACGATAGGAGATGGCCGATGGAACTGAGGCCCATCTCACGGTAGGTCTCGGCGTAGCGACAGCGATGGACGTTGAAGTCGAATTGATCGTCCGTCGCTGCGATGACCTCGATCGTCAGAGCATCGTCCTTCGTCCAGAGGGGCTGGAGCTCCCGAAACGACTGCATGTTGGTGCCGCCGGGGGAGCGCGCGGCAAAATGCTTGCCGCTGGCGATGGCGGCGCGCCGGATCGCCAGCTTGAGGACAGCTTTGGCCTGGTCCTCGCCGAAGTGCTCGCACATGACGGCGTAGATGGGCGCAATAATGCCCGCCTCAATCTTTCGCCGTTCAAGAATTCCAATTTCGTTGTCCGACGGAGAACCGGCCGGCTTTGCGTCAGCCGCTTCGGTTTGATCGGTCATGCAACTCTCCATTTAGCTCTCGATCCGGTGGATCTATTGGGGGCCGGGCGGGACAGAAGTCGTCTGACGCGCGGCTGCGGCCTGGCAGCCTTATGCAAGCCAAAGGCTGCTTGAATCCGCATAATCAGATCGGCTGATAGAGCCATTCTCCTTGGACGCGGGTCAAGAACGTTTACAAAATAAGTACGTGTGGTTCGGTTCGGCGCATTCCGAGCCGTGGACAATGGAGCTCTACGTAGATCGGCGGCTAGGGGGCAGCTGTTTGTTGCCGATGGACAGTTGAGACGCCAGCTTACGTAGCGCCGATCCGTCCGAGAGGGTCGATGACCGCTGGTCGACCTGAGAAATCCATTGTCCGGTTCGATGGCCCGAAACATGGATCGTCAGGGAAATGCCAGCGGACAACCGAAACCAGGGCTGAATGCGAACAGTCACGAAGCAACCGGAAAAAATGGACTGCAATCAAGAATAGCTCGGAAACAAACGGTATGCCGAGCCATCGCTCGGCAGAGCGTGCATCGTTATTTCTGACAGTGGCTCGACACTCAAGAGATAAGAACGCATCATTCCACATCGATCGCATTTGTTGCGCCCGCAGCGCAAGCAGCGACTGGGGCCCGAACAAGCTCATTGGTCGTAAGGCACCGTTTTGCATTGGAGTGTTGGTATGAGCAGATTGAGGACTCACAATGTTTCGCGCCGAACAGTTCTGAAGGCGACCGGCATGGCAGGGCTGGCGGCATCGGCTGGCTTCGTTGGAAACAATATCTATTCACCTGCAGTGGCCGGGCCGGCACCCAAGATTCGGCTCGCCTGGACCGAGGTGGCCGCGTGTCATTCTCCGCTAGGTTTCGGGGTAGCAAAGGGCCTGTATGCCAAGCACAATCTTGATGTCGAATTGTTTTATCAGGGCGCCAGTGGCCAGACCCTGATCCAAGCACTAGCAACAGGCAAGGCCGATGCGGGCGCCGGCCTTGTTGGAGACTGGCTCAAGCCGCTGGAGCAGGGTTTCGATGTTAAGCTGTTCGTGGGGTCGCACGGCGGATGCCAGCGCTTGCTGGCTTCGCAGGCGTCCGGCATCAGGGACATTGCCGGGATCAAGGGAAAAACGATCGCAAGTTACGATGTTGTATCACCCCCGAAGGTCGCGTTCCAGGTCACGCTAGCAAAGGCCGGCATCGATCCAGAGACGGAGGTCACGTGGAAGGTCGTGCCCTTCGATCTGGTTGGCGAGGCGGTCAACAGGGGAGAGGCGGACGTTGCCGCGCATCTCGACCCATGGGCGTACTCGATCGAGAAGAAATTCAATTTCATCAAGCTCGCGGACACACAAACCGACGTATACGAGGGGCACACATGCTGTGTCCTCGGTGCAAACGGGCCATTTCTGGCCGCGAATAAGGACGCTCTTCGTCGGCTCGCGGAGGCCAACATTGAGGTGCACGAATACACCGCCAATCATCCCGATGAAGTGGCGAAGTGGTATTTCGAGACGCTGAAACCGGCTGGCCTGTCTCTGGCCGACCTGACCGAGATCCTCGGCTCGCTGGTTTATCACGATTATCCGATCGGTCAGCCGCTAGTCGATCAGATCCGCATTACCGCAGAGGATTTGAAGCTCGTGAAAGTGCTCGATTCAACCACTGACCCAAAAACGTTTGCAGAGCGGGTCACGGTCAACCTGTTGGCGTGAGGCTTGAGGTGACCGATACGATTCAGATAGGCCGCCGGCTACTGTCGGCGCCGGCGGCGTTTTTTGGAGGTCTGTGGCGCGAGGGTCTTCTAGCGGCGCTCGCATGGGCGGCGGCCGCTGTGATCACCATAGGGATTCCCGATGTTGTGCCATGGGGGGCAGTACGGGCCTGTTCGCCGCGATTACCGGTGGCGTTGCGGTGTTGTTCGTGATTCTGTCACCGATTGTGCCCCGTCTCGGAGGCACCCGTGACTTGCTCCTGCATTACGGGCCTTGGTTTGTCGCCGTTGGCGTGTGGCTCGCCCTTTGGGAGTTGACCACCGCGAAGTTCGGTTGGCTCCCCAAGCCATTCTTCTCCCCGCCGCATGGATTGCTCAATGTTTACGTGACCGATGGCCAACGCCTTCTGATCTGCATTGGCTATACGCTGCGCCTGTGGACGCTTGGCTTCCTCTCCGGCATCCTCGCTGGCTATGCAATCGGTGTAGCGCTCGGCTGGTCGAAACGCTTCAGTTACTGGGGCATGCCGTTTCTGAAGCTGATCGGCCCGGTTCCGGCGACTGCTTGGATACCCTGTACTTTCTATTTCTTCCCGACCACATTTGGCGCCAGCGTCTTCATCGTTGCGCTGGCCTCCGGCATTCCGGTGGCAATCCTGACTGCGTCTGGGGTCAGTTCCGTGAATCGCACATTCTACGATGTCGGCCGCATCCTCGGTGCGGACAACTGGTACCTGATCCGCAGAGTGGCAATCCCAGCATCGACTCCGCATGTTTTTGTCGGCTTGTTCATGGCCCTTTATTATTCGTTTGCCGTCCTGGTGGTGGCCGAAATGCTCGGTGCGAAATACGGGCTCGGCTGGTACATCCAGTTCCAAACTGCCTATTCCGGCTATGCGAATGTTTATGCCGCCTTGATCATCATGGCGATATTGTGCGCGGGTCTCATCCCGTTGCTGTTTGTGGTGCGTGACCGCCTGCTGAGTTGGCAGGAGGGGTTTATCTGATGTCCATCGCAGCGCTCGCGCCAGCTGAGCCTGGCATTTCGGGGCCTATCAGTATGGCTATCGACGTCCATGCGGTTAGCCATCGGTTCAGCCTTACGGGTTCGCAACTTCCAGTGATCGAGACGCTCGATCTCAGCATTGCACCAGGAGACTTTGTAGCGTTGCTTGGACCATCTGGCTGCGGGAAGTCGACGTTGCTGCGCCTGATCGCAGGCTTGGAGAGGCCGACCAGCGGCAGCATCCTGGCAGATGGCCGACCCATCACCCGTCCTGATCCATCTCGCGGTCTGGTCTTTCAGGATCCGACGCTGTTTCCGTGGGCTTCTGTGTGGAAGTACGTGGCGACCGGGTTGGAGGCGCGGGGCCGGCTAAGGGAGGAGCACGAGCGTGTCGACAGTGCGCTGGCACTCGTGGGGCTCGAGGCGTTCGCCGACGCGTATCCCCACCAGCTATCTGGCGGCATGGCACAGCGCGCATCACTGGCGCGCGCACTGGTCAACGACCCGGCGCTGCTCTTGCTTGATGAGCCGTTGGGCAAGCTCGATTCACTGACCCGGTTGACATTGCAAGCAGAACTGGTGGGTTTGTGGCAGCGCAATGGCTTCACCGCGCTCCTGGTCACGCATGATGTCGAGGAAGCGCTGTTGCTCTCGTCCCGCGTCATCGTACTTAGTGACCGTCCTGCACACATCAAAGCTGAATTCCGTTTCGACAAACCGTATCCGAGACATCGCGATGATCCGGATTTGGTGACGCTCCGCCGCAGCATTCTCGCAACCCTCGGCCTTCCGACCTGATGCGAATGGTGGCGCGGACAGCGGCGGGCCTTCGTCCGATCGGGATTCTTGTCTTGGCATTCGCTATCGTCTGGTGGTGGATTACGTACCAGGAGGTCATCCTGTACGCCTACCTCTCGATCCCGGAGGCGGGGCGTTGCCTCGTTGGTCGTTCCGACATCTGCGATCTTGCCCGCTCGCTTTGCCGAGGCGCGCACCCGGTCTCAATCATCAACTATTGGTGGGGCACCTTCTGGATCGGTGCCATCCTCGCGTCGGCGAGCCTACTGCTGCATGGTCCGCGCCGGTCTTAGTGTTCCCGGTACCTAATCAGCTCCTCCAATAGGATAAGTCTTCTGGCGATTGATTAGACGTCCAGCCCGTACGTTCGTTCGCACTGAATCGCAAGCGGCGACGCGCACGCTAACTGGGCACGTCACGTCGGCGACGACCAGAGGAAACGGACACGGCGCGCCGAAAATGCCGGCGCCGATGCCGTCAAGGAGCGAAACGCACAGCGCCGCGGTGGCAGGTCCGATGATGGCGGCATCCTTGCGGATGCGCTCGATGGTCCAGCCGGCGTAGCGCTGATGACTGGAGGCCATGTGCTCCGGCACGGTCGTGTGCTTGTGGTTGCCGCTCATGCGCGGCGATCCGCTCACCCTTGTGGATAATCTCGACGGTGCGGGCGGTGACGTGTACCTGAACTTCGGCGCGGACGAAGCGATGCGGTACGCTGTAGTAATGCGCCTCGACCTCGACGTGATAGTCGATGCTGACCCGGCAGATCCGCCACTCGGCAAACACGTAAGGGCTCTCCGGCAAGGCCTTGAGTGCCGGCCGGTCTGTCAATCGGCCCTTTAATTGCGGATTGATGTCAATTTCTTTCAGAAGCCATTCGGCAAAACGGTAGCGCTCGGCCCGACGGAGCGGGTCGGGGTTGCGGAGACGGGGCGAGCGCGGCTGTGAGATCGATAGCCAGCTCGTATTCGTGGGCCGATTAGCCGTTACCTAAATCTCAATGCGATCAGGTGCCCGTCGCGGGGGTCATGGTCCTTTCCGAGGTCGCAAGCGCCTCATGATGATGTCCGGATCGGGTGCCTCATCGTTTGCAACGGCGTGCGGGCGAGCCCCCGCCACCAGCCGATTGACCGAGGTCACCACGACCACCGTCCCAGCGGGACATCGCCGGACCCGGCGAACCGGGCCAGGAACATGCAAAATGAGTCCAGGCCGGCGCGTGGCCCCAGTCGAACGACGTGCCATCGAAGGAGCCGATCGCAATCAGCGCCTACCTGAAGTCGTCGAGCTGAACGTCTTAGCCAACAGCAACGGAGACATCTGGCTTGGTTCGCGGGCAGAGCGCTTGTCGCTGCGGTTTTGGTGACGAAATCAAGAAAGGCGTCTTCTGCGTCTAGTGCTCGGAATGCCTATGGAGCGTTTACGCTTGGCCGTGTTGCTCAGTTTGACACAGGCCATCCGTGCTTTAGCAGCAGTTTATATCCGTGACGGCTCGCCCA